>JBEELY010000018.1:0-3163 GCA_041167925.1 Pseudomonadota bacterium
TGTGTCAGTGTCACCCTCGAGGACTTTCCTCAGGTGCTGGCCGTGGCGGAAAGCGAACCGGCCGAAGGCCCTCGACTCTACGCCTCGGCAGGTGTTCACCCTGACTACCCGGATTGCACAGAGCCAACGATCGAGTACCTGCTCGAACTCACGCGGCATCCGAAAGTGATCGCCACAGGCGAAACCGGGCTCGACTACTACCGGGCCACGACCGACCCTCAACTGACCCATGAGTGGCAGCGCGAGCGTTTCCGGGTGCATATCCGAGCCGCCCGCCTGAGCGGCAAACCCCTGATCATTCATACCCGGTCGGCTTCGCAGGACACGCTCGCCATCATGAGGGACGAGCATGCAGAGCAAGTCGGCGGCGTGATGCACTGCTTTACCGAAACCATGGATACCGCACGGGCCGCGCTGGATCTTGGCTTTTACATTTCCTTCTCGGGCATTGTGACCTTCCGCAATGCTGCCGACTTGCGAGAGGTGGCCAGGTTCGTGCCATCCGATCGCATCCTGATCGAAACCGATTCGCCTTATCTCGCACCGGTGCCGCATCGGGGCAAGACCAATGAGCCCGGGTTCGTATGCCACGTAGGGGATTTTCTGGCCGATCTGCGAGGCATGGATCGGCCAGAATTCGCTCAGCTCACCAGCGACAATTTCGATCGCTGCTTTCGATTACTCAAAGCAGCCTGAAGGCCAATATCGCGGTCAGGGTGGGGGGCGCTGCGGCGATCAGCAGGCCCAGCGGGCTGATCACGCCCCCGTCGAACTGACCTCGCAAGATGGCATAGCCCGCAGGGTTGGGCGCATTGGCAATCACGGTGAGGCCACCACCCGTGATCGCACCGGCCACCAGCGCGCGCTTGAACTCCTCCGACAGGCCTTCGACCTGCGAGCCCAGGTAGGTGAGGGCGGCATTGTCGGTAATGGCGGTCAATGCGGTCGCCCCAAAGTAGACCGTATCGACCGTCATGCTCTTGAGCAAGGGCTCAAGCCACCAGCTTTGCTGGCCGCCCAGCACCACCAGTCCTGCCAGAAAGAAGGCCACCATCAGACCTTCGCGCAGGATCAAGCGGTCTTGGTACTGCGGATAGGCGGTCGCAAATCCCATGAAAAACAGGAACAAGCCCATGAAGACGGCCGGGTGGTGGGCGAAGGCGACGATGCCCCCCAGAAACACCAGATGAATGGTCAGAACCGGGAAGGGCATGTGGGTGTTGGGCACATCGGCTACCGCGTCTAGTGCAGCGAGCTCCTTTCTGAAGGCAAAGGCGGTCACGATCGCGTTCACACTCACCGCGATCGCCATTTTCCAGCCGAAGTGGGTCAGCATGTAGGCCAGGTTCCAGTCCCACTTCGCGGCCACCATCAACACCGGAGGTGCCGCATAGGGCGTGAGCACACCGCCGACCGAGACATTCACGAAGAGCACGCCCAGCGTGGCGTATTTGAGTTTCTGTGAGACGCTGGCCGCTGCGAATCGCTCACGCAGCATCAGCGCCCCCAGGGTCATGGCGGCGGGCTCAGTGATGAAGGACCCCAATAGCGGGACGATGGACAGGGTCAGAACGTAGTACGACAGAGCGCCTGGCAGCGGCACGAAGCCCGATATCGTCTCCACCAGGCGCCTGGCCATGTGAAGTACCGACCGGCTTGCAGCGACCACCATGATCGTGAAGACGAACATCGGCTCGGTGAAATTGCGCGTGTCGAGATACTCGACCGCCGCCTTGGGCGTCACCATGATGGCAGCGATCAGAATCATCACGAAAGCCCAGAACCCGAAGACGGCTTCCACCTCAGCCAGCAGATGCCACGCACCCGCATGTTTCGGATCGTTGTGCGCGAGCTTTTCGAAGAACTTGGTCGAAAAGGTGTGGGCCACTGCGATCGCGAAAACGATCGCGGCCATCCATTGCACTGCGGTGCTGTCCATGATCAATCCGCCCTGGATTTGAGGTCTTGCAAAGGATCGCGATACGCCGTGCGACGGGCGTCCCAGTCGGCCGATCCAAATCGCGCAAAAGTTTGCGCGGGCGAGGCCAGTGCCTTGAATTCAGGATAGCAACCCTCGGTCTTGACCGCTTCGAGCAGATCATCACAGGCCTGCATCACACCGCCCAAAAGTAATCCAGGCAGGATGGCGATGGCGTAGCCCATGGCCTGGGCGTCCGCAAACGACACCTCGGGCGTCTTGCCTCCTCTGACCAGATTGAGCAAACAGGGCCCGCCCACCCAGCGCGGCATGTTGGCCACCTCCTCAAGGGTCTGCGGTGCTTCGACAAAAACCACATCGGCACCGTTTGCCAACGCCAGACGGGCCCGCAAGAGCGCCTCCTCAAGACCGACGACGGCACGGGAATCGGTTCGGGCGATCACGACGAAGTCCGCTGACTGTCGTGCGTCCGCGGCTGCACGAATTTTGGCGATCCAGTCCTCTCGGGAGGTGATTTCCTTGTTGTCGAGATGACCGCAGCGCTTGGGAAAGACCTGGTCTTCGATATGAATTCCCGCCACTCCGGCCCGCTCGAACTCCTGCACCGTGCGATACACATTGAGTTCATTGCCATAGCCGGTATCGGCATCGCTGATCAAAGGCAAGCTCATGGCGTTGCTGATACGGCTGGCATTGGCCACCATTTCCGTCATCGTGAGCAGTCCGTAATCGGGATAGCCCAGGGTGGCCGAGGTGCCTGCACCTGTCATGTAGGCGGCTGAAAACCCGGCGCGCTCGACCGCCTTGGCGGTGATGCCGTCGATCACCCCTGGGGCCACAATAAGCTTGCCCTGGGCGAGCAGGGCGCGAAGCTGTTTGGCTCGTGTCATGTTGAATGTCTCCTGCAGGTCATGAGAGGGAAACGCTGCGCTCGCGTTCGCAATGGCTGCCGGCAGCTCATGCGGGTTTCCCTGGATTTGTTTCTAGGCGCGATCGTGCGGCATCCTTCAATTGGGAGCAAGTCGCATCCTGAAAGGCAGCCCGCGCGACCGAAGGATGGCTGCCGTGGGGTTCGTCTATTTTGCGTAGAATGCATATTATGTCAAATAACAGAAACTGGTCAGTTCAGACATGACGTCACAGACCGCGACTCCGTCGAATCGGCCGCCCGCGCAGGTGGAAGCACTGCGAATGGCCCACCATGTTTGGCGGCACGCCGAATGG
>JBEELY010000099.1:0-2519 GCA_041167925.1 Pseudomonadota bacterium
AGGCGCTCGTTGCGACTGCCGAAAATCCGGGTCAGGAAGTTCTGGATCATGTCGGCGCAGAAGGAGAATCAGCAACTGTAGCATGCAGCGCCCTGATCCCGGCCGGGTTAGAGTGCGCGCATGCCACGCCCATTCGCCTCACGTTCGGCCCGTGCCGCCCTCGACTGGCTTGGGGACGATGCCGGTCTGGCCCGGCTGACCGAGGCTGCAGGCAGGCTGCGTGAGCTCCAGCGCGAGGTCGAGCGGGTCATGGCACCCATGCAACTGAAGGTGATCTCCCTGGACGAGGGGCGGCTGCTTCTGGGGGCGAATCATGCGGCGGTGGCGGCAAGGCTGCGCCAGCGCGAACCCACCCTGGTGAGCCATCTGGTCGCCCGGGGCTGGCCGGTCAGCTCGGTGCGGTTTCGCCCGCCCCGCATGCCGGACACGACTGCAACGCCGCCTGCGCGACCCAAAGGCATTCCACAGGCCGCGGCGGTCGCGGCCCTGGGGCGACTCGCCGATCAGGTGAGACATCCGGAACTCTCGAAGGCACTGCAGCGCTTTGCCCGGCGCCACGGCGGGGGCTGATCGCATCCGGCGACAGCTTCAACGACAGCGAGGGCGCCGGCCGATCTGCAAGGGCACGAGCGCGGGCAAGGCCTCAGGCCCCGACCCAGTCCTTGGCAAACAGGCGGGGGGCCGACTTGCGGCTCGAAAACCGGGCCCATTCCCAGGCCTGATCGTCTTCAAAAAGCTTGCGCAGAAGCTGGTTGTTGAGGGCGTGGCCTGACTTGTGCGCGCTGTAGGCCGCGAGCAGTGCATGGCCGGCCAGGTAGAGGTCGCCGACCGCGTCCAGGATCTTGTGCTTGACGAACTCGTCCGGAGACCGCAAGCCCTCGGCATTGAGGACACGGGACTCATCCATCACGATGGCGTTGTCCAGGCTACCCCCCTGCGCCAGGCCAAGGGAGCGCAGGGCTTCGACATCCTGGACGAATCCGAAGGTGCGTGCCCGACCGATGGCCGACAGATAAGACTCCCGCTCGAAGTCGACCTCGACTTCCTGGACCGTGGCATCGATGGCCGGATGCCGGAAGTCGATCGAAAACTTCAGCTTGAACCCGGCATGGGGCTCCAGGCGCGCCCATTTGTCGCCCTCGCGCACCTCCACCGGACGCAGCACACGGATGAAACGCTTGGCTGCGGCCTGCTCGACGATGCCGACCGACTGCACCAGAAACACGAAGGACCCAGCCGAACCGTCAAGGATGGGAATCTCGGGGGCGGTGACTTCGACTAGCAGGTTGTCGATGCCCAGACCCGCCAGGGCCGACATGAGATGCTCGACCGTGGCGACCTTGACCTGAGCACCTTCGCCGGACTCGGCGGCCTGCAGGGTGGACGCCATGCGGGTATCGCCCACCCGGTCCGACCGGGCAGGGATGTCCACCGGCACCGTCAGGTCGGTACGACGAAAGACAATGCCAGTATCAGGCGGAGCCGGTTTAAGCGTGAGGCGAACCGGCAAGCCGCTATGCAGACCCACCCCGACCGTTTCGACCGGGGCCTTGAGGGTGCGTTGCCTCAATCAGAGTTGGCCGAGCAGGGTGCCGGCGTCGCTGACTTCAAACTTGCCGGGCGCCTCGCGGTTGAGCTGACGCACCACGCCGTCGTCGACCAGCATGGAGTAGCGGTCGGAGCGCACGCCCATGCCGCGCGCGGTGAGGTCGAGGATGAGGCCCACAGCCTTGCTGAACTCAGCGCTGCCGTCGGCCATCATGCGGACCTTGCCGCCCGACTTCTGGTCGCGGCCCCACGCGCCCATCACGAAGGCGTCGTTGACCGAAACGCACCAGATTTCGTCCACGCCCTTGGCGCGCAGCGCGTCGTAGTGCTCGACATAGCTCGGCACGTGCCGGGCCGAGCAGGTGGGCGTGAAGGCGCCGGGCAGGCCGAAGATGGCGATCTTCTTGCCCTTGACGAGCTCGGAAACCTTGAAGGCGTTGGGGCCGACGCTGCAGCCGTTGCCCTCGACTTCGACGAATTCGGTGAGGGTGGCTTCGGGCAGGCGATCGCCGATCTGGATGGTCATGGTGTGGCTCCTGAAAGCATGGGGTACGTAAAAACCTAGAACTCGAAAGATTGTATCGGTCAGTCGGCCTGACGGCGCAGGAAAGCCGGAATATCCAGACGGTCAACCCCTTTTTCCTCATAGGCCGCCACCTGGGCCGATGCCGCATGGCGCCCATTGCGCCAGACCGCGGGGGTGTCGGTCCCCAGGAAGGGCTGCTCGGACACCACCGCATCATGCGTGCCGGTGGCGCGCATAGGCTGCGGCACGAGCTGCGGACGACGCACCTGACGGCCGATGCCGGTGGCCACCACCGTGACCCGGATCTGGTCGGTCATGTCTTCGTCATGCACCGTGCCATGGATGATGGTGGCATCGTCGGCGCAGAACTGCTTGATGGTGTTGATGACCTCGTTGGTCTCACGCAGCTTGAGCGAACGGCTGGCGGTGATGTTGACGATCACGC
>JBEELY010000110.1:0-3198 GCA_041167925.1 Pseudomonadota bacterium
GCATTCGGATCCGGCCCAGTCGCATTGGGCGGCGTCGCTCATGCGCTGGATGCACACCCTCAAGGGCAGTGCACGGATGGCAGGCGCCATGCAACTCGGTCAGGCGATCCACGAGATGGAGTCGCTCATTGAGCGTCAGATGGCTGCGCCAGATCTTGCGCAGGACAGCACCCATGAGCGTGTCCTGACGCTGATCGCCGATCTGATCGAAGGGCAGGACGCAGCAAGCGCCATGGTCGACCTCCTGACGGGAGCTGATCGCCCTGGCCTGCAGACTGAGGCCCGACATCCCGTTGCAATGGATCCGGCTGCACCGAAGGGTGTAGCGCCGCCTGCGGCCGAGGTGACGTCGCCGCTGGTCCGTGTGCGGGCAGACCTGCTCGACCGCCTGGTCAATGAGGCGGGGGAAGTGGCCATTGCCCGTGCCCGTCTGGATGGCGAGTTGTCCGGTGTTCATGCCGCTCTGGCGGATCTGTCGGACAACGTGGCCCGACTGCGCAGCCAGTTGCGCGAGATCCAGCTTGCCGCCGATACCAGGATCAACACCCGGCGTGATCTGCAGACGGCGAGCCCCGAATTCGATCCGCTCGAGTTCGATCGCTACACCCGGTTCCAGGAACTGACCCGCCTGCTCGCCGAAGCAGTTGACGATGTCGCTACCGTGCATCACAACGCGGTTCGCGGCCTGGAGCAGGCCTCGCGCGACCTGCATCTGCAGGCCCAGGTGACGCGAGACCTGCAGCAGGACCTGATGACCATTCGTATGGTGCGCTTCTCGAGCATCGCCGAGCGGCTGCATCGCGTGGTGCGTCAGGCCGGGCGCGATACTGGTCGACAGGCCAAGCTCGAGATCGCCGGCGAGCGTGTGGAGCTTGACCGCTCGGTACTCGAGCGCGTTCTCGGCCCGCTTGAGCATGTGCTGCGCAATGCGGTAGCTCATGGCATTGAGCTGCCTCAGACACGTACCGAGGCGGGCAAGCCCGTGCAGGGCGCGCTGCGCCTGTCGGTCCATGCCGAAGGCCGCAGCATTGCCATCGAACTCGCCGATGACGGACGTGGTCTCGATCTGGCGCGGATTCGCGAGCGCGCCCTGGAGCGCGGGCTGGTGACGCCCGAAGCGCGGCTGAGTGATGCTGAACTCGCGCAGCTGATCTTTTTGCCGGGCTTCACGACCGCGGATCAGGTGTCGGCCGTCGCCGGTCGTGGCGTCGGTCTGGATGTCGTGCGTGCCGAAGTCGCCGCCATGGGCGGTCGCATCGATGTCACCTCAATGGCCGGGCAGGGAACATGTTTTTCCATGCATCTTCCAGCCTCGATGGCCTTGTCCCAGGTCATGCTGGTTCGCATTGGTGATCGGCGTTTTGCAATTGGCTCCGGTGTGATCGAACAGGTCCTCCAGCCCGATCCCGAGGTCCTCAATGAAGCCCATGCCCGCGGCAGCCTGGATCTTGAGGAGGGCGCCAGCCTACCCCTGGCCTATCTGGGCGGATTGCTCGATCTGTCGATGGATCCCGAGGGCCAGCGACATCCCCCAGTGCTTTTATTGCGATCGGGCAATCAGAGACTGGCCCTGCATGTCGATGAGGTCAGCCCTGTTCAGGATGTGGTGGTGAAGGATGTCGGCGCCCAGTTGTCCCGCATGCCTGGCATCGTCGGGGCCACCGTGCTGGGCCAGGGGGACATCGTGCTGATCATCGACCCCGTCCAGATCGATCTGGCCGTGCGGAGAAGCTCCGATGGCCGCCATCCGCAGACGGTCTTGCAGCCCGTGCGCATGGCGCTGGCCCCGACCGTGATGGTGGTCGATGACTCGGTCACGGTTCGCAAGGTGACTCAGCGATTGCTGCAGCGCGAGGGTTATACCGTGATGCTCGCGCGCGATGGCCTCGATGCACTCCAGCAACTCGAAGACAGCCTTCCCGACATCGTGCTGCTTGATATCGAAATGCCCAGGATGAATGGTTTCGAGCTACTCACACGCTTGCGTGAACAGACTCGCTTGGCCCGCATTCCGGTGGTGATGATCTCGTCCCGCACGGCGGACAAGCATCGCGAACATGCGGCAACCCTGGGTGTGCAGGCCTTCCTGGGCAAACCCTACGACGAGTCGGAGCTGCTTGGGCTGATTGCGCGTTTGACCACCTCATAACGGGCCAGGGTGCGCAGCCGCGCCTGGGCGTGATCCACGATGGGTGCGGGGTAGTCGCGTCCGATCATGCAGCCTGCAGCGGCCTGTTCGGCGCCGCTGGCGAGCCAGGGCTCATGGATGTGCTTATCCGAAAACCTGGCCAGCGCGGGCAGATAGCGGCGGATGAAGCGCCCCTGTGGATCAAACCGGCGGGATTGCGTGACCGGATTGAAGATCCTGAACCAGGGCTGGGCATCACAGCCGCTTGAGGCCGCCCATTGCCATCCGCCTGCATTGGCCGACAGGTCGAAGTCGATGAGGTGCTGCGCGAACCAGCGTTCACCCAGGCGCCAATCCAGACCCAGATCCTTGCAAAGGAAAGAAGCCACCACCATGCGCAGACGGTTGTGCATGTAGCCGCTGTGCAGGATCTGTGCGATGGCCGCATCGACCAGAGGATAGCCCGTGCGTCCCTGGCAGAAAGCCTGCCACAGCGCCTGCGCCTGCGGCCCCGTCTCCCATGCGATCGCATCGAACTCAGGCTTGAAGGAGGCGTTTACCGTCTGCGGATGGTGATGCAGAATCTGGAAATAGAATTCCCGCCAGATCAGCTCGTTGAGCCAGGTCTGTGCCCCCTGGGCCTCGCCGGGTCGCTCACGGATCACCTGAAGTGCCGCCCGAGCCAGCTCGCGCACTGCCACCGTCCCGAAGCGCAGATGGACCGACAGATACGAGGGGCCTCGCCGTGCGGGCTCGTCACGGGCCTCGTGATAACGGCCGATGCGTTTGAGGAAGTCGGCCACCAGCGCCTGAGCACCGCGGGCGCCCGCCTGGACGCCCAGGGCATCGAGACCGGTGGTGGCAAAGCCAATGTCCTCAGGCGCGGGTACGCCGGCAAGCCAGGGCTGTCCGGGCAGGCCCGGCAGACTCCGGGCCGAGCACATCGCGTCGCCCGCGTTCGCCAGCCGTTCGCGCAGTTGCAAGGCTGCAATCGTGCGCTCCTGCACGACCGATGCATCTGCCTGTAGCCGCTTCATCCAGGCGTTGCGATACGGTGTAAAAACCGAGTA
>JBEELY010000247.1:0-3972 GCA_041167925.1 Pseudomonadota bacterium
TCGCAGGCGGCAAGGGCGCGCGCGCGAGCAGCAGAGCGCCGGTGAGCGCGCCCAGCGCGAAGAGCCCGACCAGAGCAGGAACACGGTCGGGCACCAGGAGGGCCGCACTGGCCAGAACGCCTAGCAAACCGGCGCCTTCGCGCCAGGAAGTGACCCGGATCCGCTCGGCATCGGACGCGCCCAGACGGGCCCCCCAGGCCTGATACGCGATCGAGACCACTGACCAGGCCACATAGGTGATCACCGAGGTCATCGCCAGCCAGCCCGCCAGCGGCACACCGCGAGGCGGCAGAAAAAGGGCGGCGTAAGCCAGCACCAGAACCGGAAGCGCGAGCCAGATGATCCGGCGCCAGCGCAGGGCATCCGGATTGCGATCCAGGCTGGCACCGATCATCGGGTCTGCGATGGCGTCAATGGCACGCGCTGCGAAGAGCAGGCTGCCGATGGCGACCAGCTCAAGGCCGAGACGCTCGGCGTAGTAGGCGGGCAGCAGCACAAACAGGGGCAACTCCAGCAGAGCCAGCGGTGCCCGCAGCGCGCCATAGGCCGCCAGTTCTGATCGCCCGAGTGGCGCGGGTAAGGTCAAGGGTTGCGCGCCAGAGCCGGCAGGCGCTGTAGCACCGAAAGACGCAGCGAGGGTGCCTGGGTGCGTTCGTCAAGCCAGATCGACAGAAAGGCCCGGCCAAACTCGGCGTCGTCGATGGCGCCGATCGGCTGGTCATTGTGAAAGAAGCGCACGCCACGGGCCGGTTCGAACACGCCGGTCAGCCGGTCTCCTTCCTTCACATTCGGAAAGATCCGGGTCATCTGGGCCGACCACCGGGCCCGTTGCGCAGCATCACCAAAGCCGAGTCTGGCAATTTCCTTCTCGCTGCCTTCGACGATGGTCTCGCCGAGCAGGCCGCGCAGATAGCGCAACTCGAGCGCGATCGGCTGCTGAAGCAGGTCGGCAGGATTGCGCGCGCCTGCACTGACCCACAGACGCGCCGTATAGACCCTAAAGCCCATGAAGCGCAGCTCGCCCTCGCCTGCAAGCCGTGCCGGCTGGAACTGGCTGCTCACCGCAGCCGGCGGGGTGGGTGGCGAGTTGGCGAGCGCAGAACGCAGCGGCTCACCGGCAAGCGTGGCTGCAGTGATCACCCCGGCTGCAAGGGCCTTGCCACTCGGACGGGAAGGTTTGCGTGCCATGGTGCTGCGTGTCCTTAGCGCGGTGCGCGAAGCGTGAACTGAATGACGTCGGTGGCGCCTTGCGCAAAACCCGCTTCGCAATAGGCCAGATAGAAGGCCCAGGTCCGGGCAAATGGCACATCGAAGCCCTGTGCCGCAATCTGCGGCCACTGTTGCCGGAAGGCTTCGCCCCACTGCGCCAGTGTGCGTGCATAGTCAGGGCCGAAGGCAAATGCGGTCTCGACGCTCAGATCGGCCTGAGCTGCACTGCGCGTGAAGCCACTGGGGCAGGGCAGCATGCCGCCCGGGAAGATGTATTGCTGGATGAAGTCGGTGCCCTGTCGGTAGCGCTCAAACAGAGGGTCATCGATGGTGATGGTCTGCACCACGGCCCGACCACCGGGCTTGAGGCAGCGGCGCAGCGTCTCGAAGTAGCCCGGCCAATACGCTTCACCGACGGCCTCGAACATCTCGATCGAGACGATCGCATCGTATTGACCCTGTTCGTCTCGATAGTCTTGCAGTCGAAACTCGGCATTGGTGCCCAGTCCGGCCTCATCAAGACGTTGACGCGCCCAGGCCAGCTGCTCGGTCGACAGAGTCAGGCCAGTGACCTGCAGGCCGGCCTGCGCGGCCATCTCGGCAAAGCCACCCCAGCCGCAGCCGATCTCGAGGATGCGTGCACCCGGGGGCAGGTCCAGCTCATCAAGAATGCGCTGGTACTTGGCCTGTTGCGCCTCCTGCAGGCTGCACGAGGCGTCCTGTCCGAAGAGCGCGCTCGAGTAGGTCATGGAGGGATCGAGCCACAAGGCATAGAAACGGTTGCCCAGGTCGTAGTGGGCATGGATGTTGCGGCGTGACCCGGCCTTGCTGTTGCGGTTGAGCAGATGCCGGATGCGATAGGCCAGTTGCCCCCACCAGCGGCCGTAGATGGCCTTCTCAATAGCCTGCCGATTGGCCAGGAGCACCTTCATGAGCGTGGCCAGCTGATCGGTCTGCCAGTCGCCGGCAATGAAGCTTTCTGCAAAACCGATGTCACCGCGCGACAGCGCGGCTGCACAGACATTCCAGTTGTGCAGGCGGATGCGGGCATGTTCTTCGCCGTGGCCGAACTGCAGGGTATTGCCGCCTGGCGTGACCACGGTCAGGCGACCGTAGTGCATGCGCTCAAGCAGGCCGAACAAGGCCCGCGCGGCCGGCGGCACCGGCTCGGTGGCCAGCACGGCAGGCAGCGCGATGGCATGCGAGGCTTCGATCACCGACTCGAACAGCGAGCCGGTCGCGGAGGTCGGATTCATGGTTGTCCTCTTGTCGTGAAGGCCCGGGGAGGGTCGGGCTTGCGATGGAATTGCACTCGCGCCCGCCACAGTAGCAGGGCATGCCAGTGGATGCGGATGATCACCCCCAGCGTGAATAGGGGCTGGCCGAACAGGGCGCGGCGCACCGTGCGGCGATCGGCGGGATGCAGCGCGCCGCTCAGGCTGGTCAGGATGAGCGGACCTTGCGCATCATGGTGATCGATGCGCGCAAGCGCACGATCCGCGCGATTCATGAAGCGAAAGGTATAGCTGCCCTGCACATCACAGAAGGGCGAGACGTGAAATACCTTGGCGGCGTGCAGATCACGCCCCTCTCGCAGAGGCTGTCCATCGGGTTCAGCCAGCAGGTAGCAATGCCGCTCGCCGAAGGTGTTGTTGACTTCCGCGATCACCGCGAGCAGTGCGCCATCGTGGCGATGGCAGAACCAGAAACTGACCGGCTTGAAGGCATAGCCCAGATGGCGTGCAAAGGTATGCAGCCAGATCGGTCCGTCAATGATCAGCCCGGCTTCGGCACAGCGCGCACGCGCCCACTCGGCCAGGGGGGTATGCCCATCCCCATGATCGCGGGCTTGGAAAGACAGGGGCGCGCCACGGTCGATCGCAAACCAGGGGCTGAGGGACTGCGCCCACTGCCGTGCGTGATCTCCGTCCAGGCGCAGGCGCAGGAAGCAGCCGGCATAGCTGAAGGCATGCCGCACCGGACGCAGACGGGTATGACGGATCGGACCGAAGCCGATCTGAATCGGGGCACCCAGTAAGGCCTGGTCGGAAGATGACATCGTGGTCCGGTGCATCAGGCCGCGCGGGCCAGCGACGCCTCCGTCATGCCGCCCGCACGCCCATGGTCGAGGATGCCCTGGGCCGCGGCCAGTCCGGCCTTGAGACCGTCTTCATGAAAACCGTAGCCTGCCCAGGCACCTGCAAACCAGGTGTTGCGCAGCCCCTGGATGGCTGGCAGCCGGCCCTGCGCCGCGACCGCGGCAAGGTCGAACACCGGATGGGCGTAATCGATCACCTGGAGCGTGAGTTCAGGGCGCGGCGGGGTCGGCGGATTGAGCGTGACGAGCACGGGCTGATCGATCGGCAGGGGCTGTAGTCGGTTGAGCCAGTAGGTGACGGCGACCGAGGGGCTGCCCACCCCGGGAGAGTCGACCCCGAAGCGACCGGCGCTGAGATAGTTCCAGGCGGCCCAAGCCCTGCGACGACGCGGCATGAGCTCGGTATCTAGATGCAGATAGGCCCGGTTAGGCTGATAGCGGATGGCGCCCAGCACCTCACGTTCTTCCCGGCTTGCGTCTGGCAGGAGCGCCAGTGCCTGGTCGCTGTGGCAGGCGAGGATCACATGATCAAAGGTTTCGCGGCCCTCATCGGTGACCACTGCAACCCGATGGCCTGCAGCACTGCGCTGCTGATCAAGCGGCTCGCGCAGGACCGCCCGCACTGGCGTGCGGACACGCACATCGGACAGCCCGGCCAGGATGCG
>JBEELY010000266.1:0-3657 GCA_041167925.1 Pseudomonadota bacterium
AAAGCTTTCACTGCCTTCGAGGGAGAAGCGCTTCTGTCCGACGTATTTGGTGTGGAGGTATTTCTCGAGACCCTCGGCGGCGGTCAGTCGATCCAGAATGCGACGCCGTTTGTCGCCATCAAAGCTCGGACGTGCACGACTGCTCTCGAGCCGTTCCTGAATCCAGCGCTTCTGGGCTGGGTCGCTGAGGTACATGAACTCAGCGCCGACCGTGCCGCAGTAGGTCTCACGCAGCAGGCGGACGATGTCGCGCAGCGGCGCGCTATCGACACCAAAAAACGTATTGGCTGCGGAATAGATGTTGGCGTGATCGCCTTCGGTGAAGTCGTAGAAGGCCGTCTCGAGCTCGGGGATAACCGGACGCTCCTGCCGCTTGAGCGGATCAAGGTCTGCCCAGCGCGAGCCCAGAAACCGGTAGGCTGCGATCAGCTGCTGGACATAGACCTGCTTGCGCGCGGTCGCCGCATCGCCACCCATGACACGAGGCTGAAGGGTGCCAGCCTTGGCACGCTCAGCAAACGACTGGACGATCGGCGCGTGAGCCACATCACGCGACTGCGGATCACCGTCGGAGGCAGGCACCATTTGCATGGTGTCGAAGTACTGCCGCCACTGCTCGGGCACCGAGCCGGGATTGTTGAGGTAGCTCTCGTAGAGCTCCTCGACGTAGGGCGCATTGCCCCCGAAAAGATACGAATTGCCCTGGAAGGCCTTCATCATGACGCTTCACCTTTCTGTACGAGTTTCTCGCCGAGAGTGAAGGGTGCGAGCGGCACTTGGTGTGCCCGCCTGCGCCCCCATCCGCTCCCCGGCTCCAACCGGTTTGCGAACGCGAATTGGCATCCGGCCGGGCCGGGTCCGCCAAAACGCCGCGAGAATAGCACGAAGGCCGTCCAGACTTCCCCAGCGCCAAACCCTGCTTGATTCCGCCCGTGTTCGCCTCATGAACGGACGCGCCTGCCCGACCGGCGGTCGACAGCACAGCTCAAGAAGATCCCATCCGGGCCGATACCTTCATCAAGGTCAGGTTGCACGCTCCGAACCGCTGTCATTGCCTTTGGAGAATGCCAAAACAAGGTCTGCGGGCGGGGTCAAGGCAGCACCTGCCCTCAACATTCACCGGAGTCGCCGACATGGATCACCTGCCCGTTCCGACCGACCTGACTGGCCCGAACCTGTCTGCGGATTCCACCGCCCTACTGGAGCGGTCAGACGAAGTAAGACCACGCCAGGCGCCAGCTCTGGGAGACTGGATCGCGGCCACGCTTACAGCGGCCTGCCTTTCCGATCGCGGACGCGTCATGGATGTCGATCTGCATGATGAGCACTTCACACTGCCCGGAGATACTGACGCCAGCGCTCAAGCCGTGTTGATGCTGCTTTCCAATGCCTGCCGATTTTCAGCCGGCGGCAGTCGCCTGCGCCTGACCACCCGCATCCAGTGGGCAGATGGTTCCGATCATCTGGTGGTCAGCGTATGCGATCGCGGCATCGGGATGTCACGCGCCAAGCTTCAGCGCGCATTCGATCCGATCGTCAATGCGCCACAACAGGCCGACCTCCAGACCCCTGACCGCAACCCGGTCGAGCGACAGGGCGGGCTACGTATTGCTCGCAGCCTGATGGAGCGTCAGGGCGGCTGGATTGAATTACGCAGCGCCCTGGGCATCGGCACCGAGGCCGAAGCCTGGGTGCCGATTCCGGTCAGCGCTGATCGACAGGCTTGACCGAACGGGGCGTGTCCCCAATGAAGAGCTGGCGCGGACGGCCGATCTTCTGCTCAGGATCAGAGATCATCTCATTCCACTGCGCAATCCAGCCCACGGTGCGGGCCAGTGCGAAGATGCAGGTAAACATCGATGTGGGCACGCCCAGCGCCTTTTGCACGATCCCCGAGTAGAAATCGACATTGGGATAGAGCTTGCGGGAGACGAAGTAATCGTCCTCAAGCGCAATCTGCTCGAGCTTCATCGACAGCGCGAACAGCGGGTCATTCTGCAGACCGAGTTCACCCAGAACTTCATAGCAGGTCTCACGCATGAGTTTGGCGCGCGGGTCGTAGTTCTTGTACACGCGGTGGCCGAAACCCATCAGCTTGACGGTTGAGTTCTTGTCCTTGACCTGCTTGATGAACTCGCCAATCTTTTCGACACCGCCCTGCGCCTGAATGTCGTCGAGCATCTCGAGGCAGGCTTCGTTGGCGCCACCATGCGCCGGACCCCAGAGGGTTGCGATGCCAGCCGCGATACAGGCGAAAGGGTTGGCACCCGACGAGCCGGCAAGCCGGACCGTGGAGGTAGAGGCATTCTGCTCGTGATCGGCATGCAGAATCAGGATGCGGTCCAGAGCACGCACCAGCACGTCATTGACCTTGTACTCCTCGCAGGGCGTGCCGAACATCATGCGCATGAAGTTGGCCGTGTAGGACAGATCGTTGCGGGGATACAGGAAAGGCTGACCCACTGAGTATTTGTAGGCCATGGCTACGAGCGTGGGCATCTTGGCAATGAGGCGGATGGCCGAGATGTGACGGTGCTCGGGATTATTGATGTCGAGCGAGTCGTGATAGAAGGCAGACAAGGCGCCCACGCAACCCACCAGTACCGCCATCGGATGCGCGTCACGGCGGAAGCCCTGGAAAAAGCGGGTCATCTGCTCATGCACCATGGTGTGGTGCGTGACGTTGTACGCAAAGTCGGTTTTCTGCTGGCGGTTGGGCAGATCACCCTGGAGCAGCAGGTAGCAGGTCTCCAGGTAGTCGCACTGCTGGGCAATCTGCTCGATCGGATAGCCGCGATACAGCAACTCGCCCTTGTCGCCGTCAATGTAAGTGATCTTCGAGTCGCAGGACGCGGTCGAGAGAAATCCAGGGTCGAAGGTGAACTTGCCCGACTGGCCATAGAGCTTGCGGATGTCGATGACATCGGGGCCCATCGTGCCCTCGTACACGGGCAGGTCAACCGACGGCGTACCGTCGGAAAAGGACATCGTGGCTTTCTTGGTTGCGTTCATCGTGCACTCGCAGAATTCCCGGGCATACCCGGCCGGATGAAAAACGGTATCAATTCAGACAGATCAACAAAGTTCCTGAATCAGGCGGCGATCTTAACTGTTCGAACGCACAGCGCCAGGCTCAGGCGGCGCGCAGGAGTTCCAGAACGCGATGCATGCCCTCAGGTCGGTCCGCAGACAACTCGGTTCGACCCAGAATCAGGTCAAGGAGTTCGTTGTCCGTGAAGTCAAGCAGACGATCGAACCCTTCAACCTCATCATCAGTCAGACTGGCCTCGCGCCGATCGAGAAAGCGCGTCAGCACCAGATCATTCTCGAGCAGCCCCCGACGTGAGCGCCAGCGCAAGCGCCGACGCTGAGCAGGGTCACTCTGGTGTGTCACGCTGCCCGACATCAGACAGCCCGCCGAACCATCAGATCCTTGATCTTGCCGATCGCCAGCGTCGGGTTCAGGCCTTTCGGGCAAACGTCGACACAATTCATGATGGTGTGGCAGCGAAACAGACGATAGGGATCTTCGAGGTCGTCAAGCCTTGCGCTGGTCGCCTGATCCCGACTGTCAGCGATGAATCGGTAGGCCTGCAGCAGACCCGCCGGACCGACAAACTTGTCCGGATTCCACCAGAACGACGGGCAGCTGGTCGA
>JBEELY010000303.1:0-2740 GCA_041167925.1 Pseudomonadota bacterium
GCACTGCGGATGCCTGCGCTCAGGGCAGCCACCAGACGGGGCCCGGAGAGTCGACCATCGCGACCGACCACGATGGCCTCAATGCCAGCCTCATGCGCCTTGCGGCCCAGCGCTGCGCCGATCTGGCGCGCAGCCTCATCGGTCAGGGTCACTTTGGCAGGATCGCCATCCACAATGCCGCGGATGTCATAGGCCTTGAAGATCGAGGCATTCAGCGCAGAAGCAGAAGAAGGATTCACGGCGGCGGAAGTCACAGAAGCTCCTGGAGTTCAGGCCGATCCACTGACCGACGGACGATCGTCAGGGCATTACCATGTGGGTCTGGACTCTAGGAGCCTTCGTGACTTCCGCCGCCGTGCATCCTTCCTCTGCTTCTGCGCTTAACGCATCGATCTTCAAGGCTTATGACATCCGCGGCATTGTGGATGGCGATCCTGCTAAAGTGACCCTGACCGATGAGGCTGCGCGCCAGATCGGCGCGGCGCTGGGCCGCAAGGCGCGTGAGGCCGGAATCGCGGCCATCGTGGTCGGTCGCGACGGCCGGCTGTCCGGGCCCCGCCTGGTGGCCGCTCTGAGCGCGGGCATCCGCAGTGCAGGCACGGGCGTCATCGACATCGGCATGGTGCCCACGCCGGTGGTCTATTACGCCACCGTTCTGACCGGCACTGGCTCTGGGGTGGCCGTCACAGGCAGCCACAATCCGCCTGAGTACAACGGCCTGAAGATGATGCTGGGCGGGCGGACGCTCTATGGCGACGAGATTCAGGGCCTGTATCGCAGCATCGTGGCGCCGGGCTTTGAAGACGGGCTTCTCAAAGACCCCGACGCAGCGGGTGTGCCGCCTGTGCAGGTGCGGGAGGTGGCCACGGACTACCTCCAGCGCATCCTGGGCGATGTGAAGCTCGCCCGTCCGATGAAGGTGGCGGTCGACTGCGGCAACGGCGTGGCCGGCGCACTCGCGCCCGAGTTGCTCACGCGCCTGGGCTGCGAAGTGACCGGGCTTTTCACCGAGGTGGATGGCCACTTTCCCAACCATCATCCCGACCCGGCCCATCCCGAGAACCTGCAGGACCTGATGCGCTGCCTGCGCGAGACCGACTGCGAAGTGGGGCTGGCCTTTGATGGCGATGGCGATCGGCTTGGGGTGGTGACTCGCTCTGGTGCGATCATCTGGCCGGATCGGCAGCTCATGCTGTACGCCGCCGATGTGTTGGCTGCGCGCCCTGGATCCACCATCCTGTACGACGTCAAATGCACCCGTAACCTGGCCCCCTGGATCCGCCGTCATGGGGGTGAGCCCCAGATGTGGCGCACCGGTCATTCCCTGATTAAGGCACGTCTGAAGGAAACCGGCGCGGCGCTGGCAGGCGAGATGAGCGGGCATGTGTTCTTCAATGACCGCTGGTATGGCTTTGACGATGGCCTTTATACCGCGGCCCGCCTGCTTGAGATCCTGTCGCGCAGCGCCGATCCGGGCGCTGTGCTGGAGGCCCTGCCCGATGCAGAGGCCACGCCCGAGCTGCATGTGGCGACCGCTGAAGGCGAAAACTTCAAGCTCATCGAGCGCCTGCAGCGAGAGGCGCGTTTCGAGGGGGCTCAAGAGGTGATCACCATCGACGGCGTACGGGTGGAATATGCCGACGGCTTTGGCCTGGCGCGGGCCTCCAACACCACCCCGGTGGTGGTCACCCGCTTCGAGGCTGACAATGCCCAGGCGCTGGCCCGCATTCAGGCCGCGTTCAGAACGGCCATCGTCGCGGTCGCACCGCACCTGAAGGTGCCCTTCTGACGCAAGCCCTCTACAGCCTGGGTTGGCGGCTGGGCCTGCCGCTGGCCCTAGGCTATCTGCTCTGGCGAGCGCGGCGCCAACCTGACTATCTGAGGCACTGGCAACAGCGGCTGGGATGGACTCAGTCCGTTCGCCCCCAGGGCGTGCGGCTGATCTGGATTCATGCGGTCTCGGTGGGTGAGAGCCGCGCTGCGCAGCCGCTGGTGCGGGCGCTGGTGCAGGCGCATCCCGAAGCGCACTTCCTGATGACCGGCATGACGCCAACCGGACGACAGACGGCCCTTGAGCTTTACCAGCCTCTGCTTGGCGAGCGTCTGCATCAGGCCTGGCTGCCCTGGGATCTGCCGGGTGCGCAGCAGCGCTTCTTGCAGCACTGGCATCCAGATGTTGGCTTGCTGATGGAGACTGAACTCTGGCCGAATCTCATGGCGGCTGCCGCGCGGCTTGAGGTGCCGGTGGCCCTGATCAATGCCCGCTTGTCTGAACGCTCGCTTCGACGGGGATTGCGCTATCGCGCCCTGATGGAGCCTGCGGCACGGCGCTTGGCTTGTGTGCTCGCTCAGACCGAGGCGGATGCCGCACGCATGGCCCAACTCGGTCGTGCCGCTGATGCCGTAACCGGCAATCTCAAATTCGACAATGCTCCGGCGGCCGACCGGATGGCCCAGGGCCGGCGCTGGCGGGAGCATGTCGGCCGGCCGGTGGTGCTGCTTGCAAGCAGCCGGGAAGGCGAAGAGGCGCTTGTCCTGAAGCACTGGCCGCGATCATCAGAGGCGCCTTTGCTGGTGATCGTGCCGCGCCATCCGCAGCGTTTTGAAGACGTGGCGCGCCTCATTCAGCAGGACGGACGTGTTCTGGCCCGACGGACTGCACTGGATGAGGTTCATGCCGATTTTGGCGTCATCGATGTGCTGCTCGGCGACTCCATGGGCGAGATGGATGCCTGGTATG
>JBEELY010000357.1:0-7224 GCA_041167925.1 Pseudomonadota bacterium
CGTCATCGCGCTTGCCGATGTCACCAGTGTGATGCCAGCCGAACTTCTGGATCTCGGCGGTGGCTGCCGGATCGTCGAGATAGGCATCCATCATGGTCGGGCCGCGCAGCACCACCTCGCCGGCCTCGCCCGCCGGCAGCAGTTGTCCCTCTTCGTTCATGACGGCCATGTCTTCCACGATGACCGTGGGCCGGCCACAGGAGAGCAATCGATGCGCAAAGCGCGGGTCGGTGGCGGCCTGCGCCATCTCGGAGGGCGACATGAAGGTGGTCGGAAAGCCCGACTCGGTCTGGCCGAAGGCCTGACAGACCACCGGCCCAAAGCGTTTGACGGCCTCGACAATCTTTTCAGGCGCAAAGGGCGAGGCCGCCGCAATCAGGTAACGCAAGGACGAAAAATCTGCCGTAGCCGCCCTCGGATGCGCCAGCAGCACGTAAATGAGGGTGGGCGGCAGAAACAGGGTGTTCACTCGGCGCTGTTCGATCAGATCGATCATGCGATCGACATCGGGCGTGGCCATGAGCACCGTGGTACCACCGAACTGACCCATGCCCAGCGCCACGAAGCCCGCCGCATGCGTGATCGGTGCCACGGCAAGATTGACCGGCGGCTCGTCATGCGGATAGTGCAGACAGGTCGCCCAGGCCATCACGCCGGTCAGCAAGAAGCGATTGGAGCCCACCGTGAGCTTGGATCGCCCGGTCGTGCCGCCGGTCGCCCCCTGAAAGCCCTGAGCCTGCTCGGACAGCCGCAGATCGAGGGGCGCATCGGACACGCCAGCCAGCCAGTCGTGCAGAGAGGGCGCACGGGCATCCTGGCCATGAATGCAGACCAGAGTGCGCAGGCTGGGCACCTGGGCACGGATCTCGTCGATCATGCCCGCAGCCGAAGGATCAAAGAAAAGGACGCTGCAGCGCCCCGCCGACAGGATATGCAGGATGTCGGGCACCGCAGCGCGCATGTTCAGGTTGGACCAGGCCAGTCCCGCACGCAGCCCGCCCAGCATCGCCAGCATGGCCTCGCTGGTGTTGGGGCTCAGCACGGCGAAGCGGTCGCCTGCGCCAAAGCCCTCGTCACGCAGACGCCGGGCAATGCGGTTGCACGCGGCCCAGGCCTGGGCATAGGTGTAATCGCCGCCGTCGCCCGACAGCGCCAGACGGGATGGATGCGTACGGTAGCCACGGAAAAAAAGGTCAGTCACATGCATCGCGTGTCTCCCATGATTTTTGTTGTTGATCCTGCGCCGATCGGTCGGTTATCCAGCGCCGACTCGCCTCAGAACCGGTCGCTCGGCAAGCGACGCCGTTCGGTTGAACGCCGCAATTCAAGCCAGACCGCCTCGAGCAGCACAGTGACTTCTTCCGACGAAGGCGCGGCTTGAGGCGCGGCTTGAGCGTCTTGCGTCATGGCCTCAAGAACGGCATGCATCTCAACAAGCAGACCCCGCAGCACATCGTTGCCCGCCTGCAGCGCACTCACGCTAAGGTCGGCATCCTGAGTGGCTGCCGCCTCAGTCCAGACCTGTTTGTGCGCAAGGCCCAGGCCTGGAAGATGTGCTCCCCGCTTCAACAGCGCGCGGATCGCGCTGTTTTCATCGACCCGGCGTGCGGCGGCGCGTTCGAACTCCACCCGCACCGCCCGCAGGTGCATGGGCTCGCGCAACATACCCGCCTGTTCATAGGCGGTGGGTAGTCGCGAGGCTACCGGCCCGCCCAGCTCGGTTGCAAGTCGATCAAGATAGGTACCTGCCTGAGGAATCACAGCCGCCCCATCAGTTCAAGGGTTGCGCGGTCCTGGGCATTGATCATCATCCAGGCAGCCGTGACCATCATGCTGTCATCCACTCGACCCTGTTCGTATTCCTTTGCGGCAGACAACCAGATCGCCTGCCCTTTCAGGCAGGACAGCAGCTCCCACCAGTGCAGGGCCACCGGGTCGGCACGCAAGCCACTGGCCCGCTCCCAGATCGCAATTGCCTGTTCGCGCGAGGCGAGTCCACCGCGGCGCTCATCGTTCTGAAAGCACCAGACCCGGTTCAGTCCCCAGGCCAGATCCTCCAGGGGATCGCCCTGATGCACCATCTCCCAGTCCAGCACTGCAAGCAGCTCGCCCTCGGGCGAATACAGCAGATTGCCCGTGCGATAGTCGCCATGCACCACCGAGAGCCGCTGCGGCGGCGGGGGTGGGTGACGCCGCATCCAGCGAATCGCCGCCTGTTGAATGGGCTGGGGCGTGAGCGCATCAGCCTCGAGCATGCCCTGCCAGTGATCCAGCTCTCGCTCCCAGCAGGGGCGAGTGTCATGGTCATGCCGCTCCTGGACCCAAGCCGCAGGGGCCGCTGCACCAAAAATCAGCGCAAGGGGCACATCGGCACGGGCGATCTCGCCCAGCACCGACCACTTGCGCTCGGCCATGCGGGCATGGTGCGCAGCATAGGGCGGCTGCATGAGTCGCAGCGGTGCGGCCTGACCGCCCAGCACGGCGCGCATCACAAAAAAGGGCCCGCCCAGCAAGGCAGGGTCGGACATCATCCAGAGCGGCTCGGGCACAGGTACCAGCGTGCCCTGGAAGGCCCGTAGTGCAGCAAACTCCATCTCACGATCGGTTTCAATCAGGCTGGCCTCGGGATCCAGGCGCAGCACGTATTCGCTCTGCTCCTGCTCTGCCCCTTGGGCCCGGATGCGCCAGGTCTGTCGTGATGCCCCGCCAGGAATGCGTTCTGCGGCACAGAGCCTCACCTCTTGCCCGGACTGCTGCGACCACCAGGGCGCAAGCCGGGCGAGCAAATCCTCGGCCGTCAGTTCCATGCAGACCCAGGACCCTCAGACGGCGTCGACAAAGCAGCCATCCACTCAGGCTGCCTCAACTCAGGCGCCATCAAGAAAAGCTCTGAAGCCCGAGGGTGCATGCGGGCCGATGCACAGCTGCTCGACGATGCCGTAGCCCACGCGATCACCCTCAGTGGCCCGAACCACCTGCTGGATGTGCACATTGTGCAGATCCAGCATGGGAAGTTCGTCCAGGCGCCAACGATCGGCGCCCAGGGCAAGCTCGCCCTTCCAGAGTCCGTGCGCCCACTGAGGATGGCGATAGCCCAGGCCCTTCATATGGAAGCGCAATAGCGGCTCAAGCCTCACCACCCAGGACTCGCCCTGAGGCGTACGGACATGAAGTTCACCCTGCGTCATTCTGCGAGTGCCTGGCGCGTAGCGGATCTGATGATCCACACGCACCATGCGTTCCACATCGTTTGACGCCAGGCCGACCCGCTTGCCCTCGGCATGCAGATGGCGACCCTGGGCATCTTCAAATACGCAGACATGGCTCGCGCCATCGTCCCAATGCAACGGAGCCCAAAGAAAATAGAGCTGCGGCAACCCGGCCACCGGCGCGCCTCCCGACTCGGGCTCACCCACGGGGCGCACGCCCCAGGAGCGATCGCGGATACCGCGGATCTGCGCAGGCGCGATCTCGAGGCGTTGGCCGCCACACTTGAGCCAGCCCGACCATCGGCCAAACTGGGTGAAGCGGGTCACATCCATGAAGACACGGTCATTGCGCACCAGACGCTGACGGTCTTCTTCAAGCGGCACCGTGACCGCATCGAAGGTCAGCTCGCAGGACAGGCCGCTGTCGTTGTCCTCGAGCACGATGCGCAGGCGCTGCATCGGCTCCAGGATCTCAATCCTGAAAGGACCCACCTGCAGTTCGTCCCGCTCCTGCGGCGCTCGACGCGACCCGTGGAAAGACCATTGCTCACCGCCCCGCACCACACTGAAGGCGCAATCCATGACGCGCCGGTTGGGGTACAGCCCCAATGCCACGCCAAAGTAGAGCGATCCGTCGGCTGCAAAGCCGTTGAACCAGTAGCGGTCGTAAACGTTGCGATCGTTGGATACCGGATGCGCGATGGGCTCCGGGGTCTGATGCAGCGGGTAGTCGTCGAACCGGGTCAGCATGCCTGAGCTCAGCCTGTCGCCTGATCTTGGTGTTTCAGTGGGTGGTTTCGGAAGGCGCTTTACGGAGTCGCAGGTTCAGCGCCTGCCCGTAATCCGCACCGGCAGCGATGTAAATCCGTGCACGAAGTTGGAATAGGTCCGCTCGGGGGTACCCATCAGCTCAAAGCCGGTAAAGCGCGCCAGGATCTCTTCCCACAGGATGCGCAACTGCAGCTCGGCCAGGCGGTTGCCCACGCAGCGATGGATGCCAAAGCCGAAGGACAGGTGCTGGCGGGCCCGAGGCCGGTCGATGATGAACTCATGCGCCCGGTCGATGACCGATTCATCCCGATTGCCCGACAGGTACCACATCACCACCTTGTCGCCCTTGCGGATCTGCTTGCCATTGAGCACATAGTCGGACTTGGCCGTACGGCGCATGTGCGCCAGCGGCGTCTGCCACCGGATGATCTCGGACACCGCATTGGTGATGAGCGCCGGATTGGCCTTGAGCTTGTCGAACTCGGCCGGGTTCTCGAGCAAGGCCAGCAGACCGCCGCTCATTGAATTGCGGGTGGTGTCGTTGCCGCCCACGATCAGCAGCAACAGGTTGCCCAGGAAGGTCTTGGCATCCATGTCACGAGTAGCCGGGGCATGGGCCATCATGGAGATCAGGTCGGTGCGCTGCGGCTGGGCAATGCGCTCGTTCCAGAGCTTCTGGAAATACACGAGACACTTGGTCAGTTCTGCCATCCGCTTTTCGTCGGTGTCGATCGGGCCGCCCGAGGTCAGGTCGGTGGTGGCCACATCCGACCAGTAGGTCAGCAGGTGACGGTCTTCAAACGGAAAGTCAAAGAGCGTGGCCAGCATGCGGGTGGTGAGCTCAATGCTCACCTTGTCTACCCAGTTGAAGGTCTCACCTACCGGCAGGCTGTCGAGCACGCTTTGCGTGCGCTCGCGGATGGTGGCTTCCATTTCGGCCAGGTTGCCCGGCGCCACGATGGGGCTGACGGCCTTGCGCTGCTCGTCATGCTCTGGCGGGTCCATGGCAATGAACATCGGACGACGAAATTCCATGGGCACATCGCGGATGTTGATGCCGCCCAGCCAGATGTCGGAAGAGAACACGTCGTGGTTCACCTCGACTTCCATAATGTCCTTGAAACGGGTCACCGACCAGAACGAGCCGCGCATCGGACCGCCGTTGGCACACCAGTGCACCGGATCTTCAGCGCGCAGGCGGTCAAAGACCGGCCCGATGGTGTCGTTCTTGAAGCGCTGCGGATCTCCCACATCCAGCTGGGCGAGATCGATTGCGCGAGCGGCATGGACAGCATCAGCCATGGTGTTCATCGTCAGATCCTTCCGGTAATACGCACGGGCAGCGAGGTGATGCCATGCACGAAATTGGAGTGGGTGCGCTCCACGGGACCGACCAGCTCAAAGCCGGTAAAGCGCGCGAGGATTTCTTCCCAAAGAATGCGCAGCTGCAGCTCGGCCAGGCGGTTGCCCACGCAGCGGTGGATGCCAAAGCCAAAGGACAGGTGCTGGCGGGCCCGGGGACGATCAATGATGAACTCGTGCGCACGGTCAATGACCGATTCGTCCCGGTTGCCCGACAGGTACCACATCACCACCTTGTCGCCCTTGCGGATCTGCTTGCCATTGAGCACATAGTCGGCCTTGGCCGTACGGCGCATGTGCGCAAGCGGCGTCTGCCAGCGGATGATCTCGGACACCGCATTGCTGATCAGCGCCGGATTGGCCTTGAGTTTGTCGAACTCAGCCGGATTCTGAAGCAGAGCCAGCAGGCCCCCGCTCATTGAGTTGCGGGTGGTGTCGTTACCGCCCACGATTAGCAGGATGAGATTGCCCAAAAACATGTGCGGATCCATATCGCGCGTGGCGGGTGCGTGCGCCAGCATGGAGACCAGGTCCGTACGCGGAGGCTGTGCGACACGCTCGTGCCACAGGCGCTGGAAATAGACCAGGCACTTGGTGAGCTCGGCGATGCGCTTTTCGTCGGTATCGATCGGGCCGCCCGCGGTGATGTCGGTGGTGGCCACATCCGACCAGTAGGTCAGCAGGTGACGGTCTTCAAACGGGAAGTCGAAGAGCGTGGCCAGCATGCGGGTGGTGAGCTCAATGCTCACCTTGTCTACCCAGTTGAAGTTCTCGCCCACGGGCAGGCTGTCGAGCACGCTTTGTGTGCGCTCGCGAATGGTGGCCTCCATTTCGGCCAGGTTGCCCGGCGCCACGATGGGGCTCACGGCCTTGCGTTGTTCGTCATGCTCCGGCGGGTCCATGGCAATGAAGTTGGGCCGGCGGTACTGCATGGGCACATCGCGAATGGTGATGCCACCCAGCCAGGTGTCGGAGGAAAAGACCTCGTGGTTGACCTCGACCTCCATGATGTCCTTGAAGCGGGTCACCGACCAGTAGGCGCCTCGCTGAGCACCGCCGTCTGGGCAGAAATGCACGGGATCTTCCTCGCGCAGCCGATCGAAGATCGCTCCAATGGAGTCCTCTTTGAATCGCTGAGGATCGCCGACATCAAGTTTGGACAGGTCGAGCGCGCGTGCGGCGTGGACAGCATCGGTCATGGTATTCATGACGGGTCTCCGTGTTCGGTCAATCAGCAAAGCATAACCCGGGATCCGATGATGAGATAGGTATGCTTTACGCAACGCCGCTTCCATCCGCAGGCTGCTGCGGCCCGATGTCCGTCCGATATCCGTCCGATGTCCATGACCCCCGCACACGCCACGGTACCGCTTCCTTCCCAAGCCCCGGCAGACCCCCTGATGCCGGCCCATACCCGACCCGTGCTGGTCGCAGGCGGCGGCATCGGCGGCCTGGCCGCGGCTCTTGCACTGCAGCAATGCGGCTTTGCGGTTGAAGTCTTTGAACAGGCCCCTGAAATCGGCGAGATCGGCGCCGGCATTCAGCTTGGCCCGAATGCCTTTTCTGCCTTCGATGCCCTGGGGATTGGCCCCCAGGCCCGTGCGAAGGCGGTCTATACCGATGACATGGTGATGCACGATGCCATCGATGCCTTTGAGGTCGGGCGTATACCAACCGGCGAGGCCTTCCGCGCCCGCTTTGGCAATCCCTATGCGGTCTGCCATCGGGCCGATCTTCATCTGACGCTTTATGAGGCGGTGAAGGCGCTTGGACAGGTGCGCTTTCACACCTCCACCCGAATCGAGCGGATCGAACAAGACGCGCAGGGAGTAACCGTCATCGATCAGAAAGGCCAAGACTGGACGGGTTGTGCGCTGATTGG
>JBEELY010000410.1:0-2663 GCA_041167925.1 Pseudomonadota bacterium
AAGGCCCGGGCCATGGCTAGTCCGGCCGACCCTGAAACCGGTGTGCTGATGGCGCTGCTGGCCTGACAAGGCTACGCGGTGGTGGCAACCGACTATCTCGGATACAACAAGTCGAATCATCCCTACCATCCCTACCTGCATGCCGACTCGCAGGCCAGCACCACGATCGACTCGATCCGGGCGGCCCGCAGCGTCATGTCGACCCTCGGCGTATCGACCTCCGGAAAGTTGTTCCTGACCGGATACTCCCAGGGCGGACATGCTTCGCTTGCTACCCTGAAGGCTATCCAGGCCGATGCATCGCTTGGAATGACAGTGGCTGCGGCGGGACCCATGTCCGGGCCCTACAACCTGACAGGCTCCTTCGTCACTGGGTTGTCCTTTCTGCCGACCGGCACCGGCGGCGCATCGATCTTCACCCCCTTTCTGGTGAGTGCCTACCAGAAAATCTACGGCAACCTGTATTCCAGCACCGCCGAGTTCTACAAGGCGCCATATGCAACCGGGATTGAAGACCTGCTGCCTGGCACACTCGGTTTCACCGAACTGCTCACCGCGCCAAAGCTGCCGGTCAATCTGGGTGACCTGGTGACCGATGGCGCAGTAGCGGCGATCGGCAACGGGTCCAGCACAATCCGTAGTGCGCTAACGGCCAACGACCTGGTCTCGGGCTGGACACCTTTAGTGCCCTTGGCACTTTGCGCCGGATCCGGGGATCCCGTGGTGCTCTCCAGTGTGAACACCGATGTGGCGCTTGCGGCGTTCGGAGGCTTATCGCCCTCGCGTTTCTCCATCAATGTCAACGACACCATGGTCGATGCGGGCATCCCTGCCTTCTCCGCGAACTATCATGGCGCCGCGCTACCCTTCTGCCTCAGAGCTGTCCGGGATGCCCTCTTCTCAAGCTTCTTCACGCAGCCCGGCTGATCCCTTGCGCTTCGCTCTCACCCTTCCTCTGATCGCAGCCCCCATGCTTCGGGTCTCCGGACCTGAGCTGGTGTCGGCGGCCTGCCGCGCCGGCATTATCGGCGCCTTTCCAACCGTCAATGCGCGCACGCCCGAGGGCCTGGATGCCTGGATGACGCGGATTGCCGAGGACTGCCAGCGCGCGCAAGACCAGGGGATCGGCCCCATCGGGCCGGTCTGCCCCAACCTCATCATGCGGCGACCCGCAGATGAGCTGCAGGCCGATCTGGAGGTGCTGATCCGCCATCGCGTGCAGCTGGTGGTGGCCAGTGTCGGATCACCTGCACCGGTGATTGCGCCACTACACGATGCGGGCTGCACGGTCTTTGCCGATGTGGCCACCCTGCGCCATGCCGAAAAGGCGCTGCAGGCGGGTGCCGATGGTCTGGTGCTGCTCAGCGCTGGGGCGGGCGGGCAGACCGGATGGGTCAACGGTTTTTCTTTCGTGCGTGCGGTGCGCGCCATGTTTGATGGCCCGATCATCTTGTCGGGTGGCATCAATGATGGCGCGGCACTCTGGGCAGCCGAGGTGCTCGGTGCGGATCTGTGCATGATGGGCACCCGCTTTATTGCCACGCCAGAGAGCATGGCCGTGCCCGGATACAAGCAAATGCTGGTCGACAGTCGACTGGACGATGTCCTGCTGACCAAGGCATTCACCGGGCTTGAGACCAACATGCTCAGGCCATCGATCGTGGCCTGTGGTCTGAATCCCGATGAACTTCAGCCACTGAGCGAAGCCGCTGCGCGTGAGCGCTTTAGCGCGCAACGCCTGAAGCAGGACCAGGGCCCGCAGCGCTGGGTGGATATCTGGAGCGCGGGTCACTCGGTCTCGGGCGTACAGGCGGTGACTCCGGTGCAGGATCTTGTGCGCGAGATCACGGCCGAATACGAGGCCGCCCGCCAGGCGACGCGCAAGCGCTTGAGCTGAGGGCTGAGCAAGGCGTCTTATTTGCGCCTTGTGCCGGCCGTGTAACTTTTTCTATTGCAGCTTATTTTTAATCACAAAGGGTGAGGCGCGTCGCAGGGCGTGAGAGGAAAATTTTGGGTCACTCCCATTTTTCTCGCGAACTGCCATGAGTTTCAAGATCGAAGCAGCAACGGAATCGCACGTCAATACGATCGTTTTCGTCGATTCGCGAGTCAGCCTGACCGAGTCGTTTCAAAGCGATTTGAGCCCGGGTGCGAGAGTCCTCGTTCTTGATTCGGAACGAGATGGCTTGTCACAGATGGCAGCGGCGGTGCAAGGGCTTGGCGCCTTGCGGGGCATTCATGTGTATTCGCATGGTGGCCCTGGAGCCTTGCTGCTGGGTTCCTCACTCCTGACCTCTCGCACGCTGCAACATCAGGCGGATCTTCTTGCGATGATCGGTGCTGCACTCTCGCCTGAAGGTGACCTGCTCCTCTACGGATGCAATGTTGCCCAAGGGGATGCCGGCGCTGCTTTCATTGCACTGCTAGCCCAACTGACGGGGGCAGATGTTGCCGCCTCTACAGACCTAACTGGCAATGAGTCTCAAGGCGGTGACTGGACGCTCGAAGCAAGCGCTGGAGCGATCGAGGCCGCGTCGTTGAGCGTCAATGGCTTGGTGGGCACGCTCGCAACCATCTCGGGTACGCCCGGCAATGACTCTCTGGTCGGCGGCACCAATGCAGACACCCTGATGGGTCTGGACGGTAACGACACCCTGGTTGGC
>JBEELY010000463.1:0-8461 GCA_041167925.1 Pseudomonadota bacterium
CAGTCCAACCAGCTGGCCATGATCGAGGTCAACAGCACCCGCACCGCGCGCGCTGCCACCACCATCGACCAGACCGCCACCGGCAACAACGGCGACGCCTCCTCGTCCTTCCGCAGCCTCGACTCGTCCAACAACGCCGTCATCGCCTCGGGTGCGCTTGCCTTTGCTGGCGGCAACATCGGCGTGTCCGTGGCCGCTGGCGTGGGCAATGCCCAGGCCAACGCCCTGTCGGTCGCCGTCGTCGCTCGCTGAGCACACCGCAACGCCGTCTGATCCGCAGGGCCTCACCATCGGGTGAGGCCCTCCGGTCATCAGCCGGCAAGACCGTCGCCCTGCTGGGCCGTCTAACTTCGCAGGGCAGTTCGAAAGTCTCTCAAGCCCCTGCCTGGCAACCAACCCACAACCGCGCATGTCACTCCCCTCCTCCAGTTCGACCCGCTTTGCTTCTCGGCGAAAGGCCTTGATCGCCGGCGCGCTGATGAGCGTGGTTGGCTCTCCCGTCGGTGCAATGACGGTGCGCTGGTCCGATTCCACTGAGGGCGGGTTAAACCAGGAGATCGACCGCCCGGTCATGTCCATGAAGACGCTGCGCACGCGTGGGGTTCAACTGCAAAGAACCGATTACAGCTGCGGCGCGGCAGCGCTCGCCACGGTTTTACGTCAGCAGTTCTCGATCAACACGGATGAAGATCAGGTGATCCGGGGAATGCTGCAATTTGCCAATCCGACCGTGGTGCAGCAATCGGGATTTTCATTGCTTGACATGCGCCGTTATGTCGATTCGCTTGGTCTTCGGGGCAGCGGTTTTCGGATCGGGCCCGAGCGTCTCTTCGAACTCAAGGTTCCGGTGATCAGCCTGATCGATGCCAAAGGCTATCGACACTTCGTGATCATCAAGCATGCGGCTGCGGGCCGCGTCCATGTGGCTGACCCCTCGTTCGGCCATCGCGTACACAGGATCGAGGATTTCGTCGAGATGTGGTCCGGCGTGATCCTGGCAGTCACAGGTCGCGAGGCTTCGCCCGACTCGGTGCTGATGGATCGACGAGAAGCCAGCCCTCTGGCGCAGCGCAGCCATGCGCTTGCCACACGCATGGGTCAGGCCGCGCTGGACTTTGGTCTGCGTTCCATCGATCTGTTCTGATCCGTTCAACCGACGATGGTCCCCTCCACCCACACTCTGCGTCGACATGCCTGCGGCATTGCCATCGGGATGATGCTTGCCCTTGCCGGGCAGAGCGCAGCCCATGCCGGGACGGATGAGATCTTCGGCAAGGTGGCCCATGACGCCCAGGGGCTGGACGACGAGATGCTGGACAGCTTGCGAGGACGATTCAGCTCAAGCACGGGTGTGCTCGAGATCGGGGTCGATCTGCGATCGATCTGGACCGCTCCCAACGGCAACACGCTCACCGCCTCGGCGTCCATTCATGCCAATGCCCAGGAGATTACTGCGGGCACAGCACGGATCAGCACCAGCGCAAGTGCACAGGCAGGCGCCAGAAGTTCAGGTTCGGGCGCGGCACCGGCGCCGACGGCCGTGGGCGCCAGTCCTGTCGATGGCACTCAGGGCCTGGCCCAGAGCGTGCAGATCGCGGGCGATCGCAATCAGGTCAGCAATCAGCTCCAGCTCGACATCACACGCCGCCCGTCCGCACCTGGTGAAATCAATCTCGCACAAACCCCTGCAGATCAGCGCAACGTCACTTCTGAAGCGACGCTTGCGGATGGATCAAGAGCGAGCGCCCAGGTTGGCCGTGGCGGACTTCAGGTGGCCCTGTCGGTGGCCGGCGTCGGTTCAAGTCAGCAGCAGATGGGACATAGTGCCGTGCATCAGGGCATTTTGCAGTCGGTTCGCATTGCTGCCGATGCCCAAAGCGTAGCCAATTCAGCGGCCATCCGCCTGACACTGGCCCCACTCAGCCAGCGCAGCATGGTCAGTGAACATGTCATGCAGGCTTTGCGTTCGGTTCAAGGCCTGCGCCGGTAGTGACATCGGCCGCGACATCGCTTCTCACGACGGTCAGGCCAGGAGCGCAATCAGAGCCGGAATGGAAAGCGCAACGATAAGGTGTAGTTGGGCGCATCGCTGGTCAGACCGATGCCCAGTGACGTCACCATGGACGAACTTGCGCCAAGCGACTGCGTGATCCCGAGCGTCAGCACTGCCGCATTGCCCGCACTCCCGGGGACCGAGACCCAAGACCCGCCATCGACCTGCGTCTGGGTGGGCTTGGAGGCCTGTAGTGACAGACCCATGCTGTATGCGGTGGTGTCGTTGAGGGCAAGCACCATGCCTCCACCCAGAGAAAGGGTTCGCCCGAGACGAATGTTGCCCGGCTGACCTGAACCAGAACTGATGTCATCAAAGTGCCTGGGTGCACTTACCGTGAGACCAATATTGCTGTACAGCACGACCGGATCGAAGGTCTTGAGAACCGAAAGTCCGGTGGAAATCGAGATCAGCCCGCTTCCTGTGGGCAGACGGGTTGGAATCTTGAGGGTACTGAGCTTTCCATCAGGCTCGGGGATTTGCTGATTGGGAATGCCAAAGGGATGCTCGCCCGTAGGCAGCTTGACCCGCAAGGACCCCACGACATCAGCGGTGCCTCTGACCTCACGACCCAGTTGCCAGGACAGACCCATGCTCATGTCGCCCACGCCCTGGGTATTGAGCGAAGCCTCGATGATCTGCGAGGGGTTGTTGCCCGCGCCCCCTGAGAGATAGCGGTTCGAGCGTGTCACCCAGGGCACCTGAACATCCATGCTCAAGGACTCGAGCAGTCCATAGCGCATGGTGAGATCGTGCGTGAAGGTACTGCCCTTGAGCTGGTCAAGACTCAAGGTCCCCAGAAAAATCGCATCGAGGGCATAAAACCCGGAGAGGGCGAGCTGTCTGCGATCGAAGCGTGCGTAATTGGTCCCGATCTCCATAGTGAGCTTGCGCTCAAAGATGGCTGGCTGCTGGGCGAGTTGCCGAAGATCAGAACTGCCCTGCTGCTTAGGCGCATCGGCAGGCGCTTGCTGCCCGACGGCCTGTGACGGCTGGGCCGCTGCGGGGGGCCTGGGGGCAGAGGAGGCCGGCGCCACTTGGGCAGGCGATGAAGAGGATGCGGGCGCTTGCGGCGCGGCTGTTGAAGGCGCCTGCGACGGCGCCTGGGCTGAAAGGATAGGCGAGGCAGCTGACTGCGCCGGTGCTGCGGAGGCTGCTTGAGTCCCGCGGCCACGCAGCCTGTCCAAGTCAGGTCCTGAGAGGCCTTCTGCAAGGGCTTGTGCAGACCCAGATGTTGATGCGCCTTGCTGTCGGGCAGGTTCGAGGTCACGCAGACGGCGCTCGAGGTCGCGGATCTGCTGCTCCTGGGTCTCGAGTCGGAGCAACAACTCGGAGACCCTCGGATCCATCTGGGCCCATGCCGGGCTGATGCCAGCGGCCGCCGCGATCACGACGCACAGGAACGGATTCAGAAGGCGCACTGTGCGCTTTGAAACAGGCATGAACTCAACATCCGGTCGACGATCCGGCCGCGGATCAGGATCGGGTCATGTTAACGCACCGACCACTTCTTTCTGTGTTGCACGGGACGATGCACTTGCGGTGGGCTCGATCTGAAGTCGCTGCATCAGCCGATACAGCGTCATTCTGGAGATGCCCAGTAAATCTGCGGCTCGCGACAGATTGCCCTCCGACTCACGCAAGGCGCACATCACTGCCTCGGACTCAGCGCGATCACGCGCCTGCTCCAGACTCATGATTTGGGTTGCCTTGCGATCGCGCAGCTGCAGGTCTTCCACCTCGATCCAGCGGCCCTCGGCCATGACACAGGCCTGACGCACCCGGTTGGACAACTCGCGGATATTGCCTGGCCAATTGTGATTCAGGATCGCGCGCTGAGCTTCTTCGGTAAACCCGCGGATGCGCCTGCGTCCCTCGACCCGGTAACGATCGAAGAAGTGCTCGGCAAGCAGGATCAAATCGGAACCCCGTTCACGCAGGGGTGGCAGGCGCAACTCCAGCACCTGCAATCGATGCAACAGATCGAGACGGAAATCCTCGCGCTGCACCGCAGACTGAAGATCCACGTGCGTGGCTGCAACAATCCGGACATCCACCGGAATTTCAACACGGCCCCCCAGGCGCTCCAGCACACCTTCCTGAATCACGCGCAGCAGGTAGGTCTGAGCCTGGGCTGGCAGGTCGCCGATCTCGTCAAGAAAGAGCGTTCCGCCGTGGGCCCTTTCGATGCGCCCTGGCTTGGACGTATTGGCGCCGGTAAAGGCGCCCTTCTCGTAACCGAACAACTCGGCAGCGGCCAGTTGAACTGGAATCGCGCCACAGTTCACCGCAATAAAGGGACCCTTGCGGCGTGGCGAACGCTCATGCAGCGATCGCGCAATCCACTCCTTTCCGGTTCCCGTCTCGCCCAGCACCATGACCGGAGCGCTGGCGGTCGCCATGCGCTCGACCTGCTTCAGTACCGACTGCATGGCAGGGCTCTGAGCGATCACGCCCGACCCGCTGGAGGGCTCGGTGCTCTGCGCACTGGCATTGGAAAACTCCACCTGACGCAAACCTGCTTTCAGGATGGTGGTGATGGCGTCGTGAGATTGTCCGAGATCGATCGCAGCCCAACCGTCCTCCCAGACCGATTTTCGGATCGCCTGGGTCAGTCGGCGTCCATCGCTTGGAACCACCGCGATCGGCAAGCCGCCGCCGGCATCCACGCGGGCGCACAGGGTTCTGAATTCACTCTGAATCAGGCCGGTGATGTCGATCAAACCCAGAGAGGCCTGAGGCGTTCCGCGCCTGACCATCTCGTCCGGATTCATGACTTCGCAGACCCAGCCTGCGGATGTGATGATCGAATGGAGCGCATCCATGGATTCACTCCCTTCACGGCGCGTGAGAAGCAGGATCTGTGGCATGTGCAGCGGCGAGGCAGGGAAACGCCCCGTCAATCGAGTGGATGGAAACCGCAACATAGCCGCGGCCCGCAGGACCGCCATGGCTCCTGGGATCAGCGGCGCCGACCAGCAGCCCAGTGGTCAGCCTTCTGGGTGATACCGGTCAGCCCCGCGGCTGATCCGCGGCTGAAGTAAAGGCATCGGCAAAGAACTCCTCCGGCGGCAGTCCGCGCAGCGCCACAAAGTCCTGGCGCGCTGAATCGACCACCACCGGCGCACCGCAGGCATACACCTGATGGCCCGACAGACTGGAGAAATCCTGCATGACGGCATGATGGACAAAGCCAGTGCGGCCTTCCCACTGATCTTCAGGCAGGGCATCGGACACCACCGGCACATAGCGCAGATGCGCATGCTCGGCAGCCCAGGCGCGGCACAGTGAATCCAGATAGAGGTCCTGTGGCCGCCGCCCGCCCCAGTAGAGCACCATGGACCGCGCCATGCCCTTGTGCAGGCTGTGTTCAACGATGGCCTTGATCGGCGCGAAACCAGTGCCACTTGCCACAAGGATGATGGGACGGGCGCTGTCCTCACGCAAAAAGAAGGTGCCCATCGGGCCTTCAAATCTCAGAATGTCACGCACCCTGACCGGGGGTTCCCGCTTGCCAAACAGCGCATCCGTGAAGTGCCCGCCCGGCATGTGACGTACATGCAGTTCCAGCAGCTCGGCATGCTGAGGGGCGCTGGCCATTGAATAGCTGCGCCGCGTGCCGTCCTTGAGGATCAGCTCGATGTATTGCCCCGCGAGATACTGCAGACGTTCATTCGCAGGCAGTTGCAGCTTCAGCCGCACCACATCAGGAGCGAGAGGCTCGATGCCATTGATGCGACAGGGCATCTTTCGCACCGGGATATCGCCTGCCGCGGCCACCACCCTGGCCTCGATGGCGAGATCGGAGCATGCGCTCGCGCAGCAGAGCAAGGCGCTTCCCTGGCGGGCGTCTTCGCGTCGCAGGGCCTGAGGCTGATGCGGCCCCTGTTCGATCTGCCCCTGCACCACCCGCGCCCGACAGGAGCCGCAGGCGCCGTTCTTGCATCCGTAGGGCAGCACGATACCCGCCCGCAGGCCGGCATCAAGCACCGTTTCGTCAGGCTCGGCCTGAAACTGCTTGCCGCTGGGCAGAACCGTGATGGTGAAGCTCATTGCGTACACTGCGTGGGTCAGTCACTACCCTGCGGATTATCGCCCACGGATGCGCCCTTTCCGCCGATACCAACATTCGGACCTGGACCCAGGCCTTCGACCCGCCAGGCCCCTTCCCCGTCGCCTGCGCAAGCCGCGCGTGCTGGTGCTCGGCTGCGGCGATGTCGGACTGCGGTTCGTGCAGGCCTGGTCCAAGCGCTTGCAGATCATCGCGGTGGCGCGTAGCGCGCAGTCGAGAGATCAGGCCCGGGCAGCGGGCGCGCGCGCGATACACGCCGACCTGGATGATCCAGCGAGCCTGCGGCGACTGCGCGGGCTCGCGCCGCGCGTGCTGCACAGCGCACCGCCCCCCGATCGGGGTCGCACCGACCCGCGCACTCGGAATGCCCTGAGCGCCTTGCATGCCACCCGCCGCTGGGTCTATCTAAGCACCAGCGGCGTCTACGGTGACTGCGCAGGCGATCTGGTGGAGGAACATCGTCCGGTCGCACCACGCAACGACCGGGCCTTCAGGCGGGTCTCGGCCGAGACCCAGCTGCGCACCACCCGGCGCGCGCTCATTCTTCGTGTGCCCGGCATTTATGCTGAAGACCGGCTGCCCTTGCAGCGTCTTCATCAGGGCACGCCCGCGCTGCTGCCTGCCGAAGACGGCTACACCAATCACATCCATGCCGATGATCTTGCACGCATTGCCTTTTACGCCCTGTGGCGGGGCGGCTCAGGCCGGGTGATGCATGCCGTCGATGCAAGCGACATGCGCATGGGCGACTGGTTTGACGCGGTCGCCGATACCTTTGGTCTGTCGCGCCCGCCCCGACTGGCACGCGAAGAGGTCCGGGCGCAGGTCTCGCCCATGCTGTGGAGCTTCATGTCCGAGTCGCGTCGGCTCAGTGACCAAAGGCTGCACCGGGAACTGCGTTGTGGCCTGGTCTGGCCCACCGTGACGGCATTTCTGAAGTCGCTCAAGACAAGCCGCGCTTAGACCGAACGGCAAAACGATCCGCGCTAAGGCACCGCTTCGCGCTTGGGCCCATGCTATCCTTGCGGCCCTTCGCCGGACTCTGATGCCTTCCTGGCATTCACCACAGTCCGGCTTGCCGGTGTAGCTCAGTCGGTAGAGCAGCTCATTCGTAATGAGAAGGTCGAGGGTTCGATTCCTTTCACCGGCACCAACAAACACGCGCTAATGGTCACGCGCTAATGGTCACGCGCTGAGGGTCTGCGCGGGTTCACTCGATAAAACGCCTGCCCGACCGAAGGCAGTACGTTCTAAAAGGTGAAGGCGATACGTTCAGGGGGCCAGTGCAACCCCCTGCACACCGTGCCTGGCCAGCGTCTGCGCCACAAAACCACTGGCCTTCATGTTGCGCAAATAATCACCCAGGGCCTGCGCTGCTGCCTCGCCACGACTGCGCGGACAGCCCATGGCCTGGCGGATCAGCATGAAATGTCCGGGCAACAGGCGTAGTCCTCCCAGACGGTTTGCTTCCTCGGCAATCTGCTGCTTGACCCCCGCCGCGACATCGGCACCCTGAGCCAGAAAGTGCGCAACCACCGCGGGTGAACTGGGCGCTCGTTCGATCCGAGCCTGCCTGAGTTCGCGCGACAAAAAGAGATCGTAGGCACTGCCCTGGCCGACCACGACCCGATGGGCTGCCTGATCCACCTGTGCGTTGTCGGTGAGCGGCGAGTCTTCTCGCACCAGATAACAGCCCTCGATCAGGACATAGGGCTCAGTGAAGGCCACACCCTCCCCGCGCTTGGGGTCGATGGCAAAAAACCCGATGTCGGCTTGATCGCGAGCCACCTGATCCACCGATGCGGCGGCAGTGTCGAGCACGATGAGTTCGAGCGGAACTCCGAGCTGCTCAGCCCAGCCACGCGCCAGATCGACCGAAATGCCGCTCACCTCATCGCCTTGCGAGTTGCGATACGCGAGGATGGGATTGCCCACATTGATGGCAGCGCGCAGGCGGCCGGTGGGCGCGAAGGCTTGAATCAGTTCGGAGCGGGTCATGATTCGTGGGCCGCGATCGGGCTTCCTTTGACCGTGATGCGATGCATCAGGCGCCGATGGCCGTGATAGTCATTGAGCGCGTAGTGCCAGGTCGAGCGGTTGTCCCAGAACGCCAAAGACCCCTTGCGCCACACAAAGCGGCAGGCAAACTCAGGGCGGGCCGCGTGCTCATAGAGGGTCCTGAGCAGTCCCTCGCTCTCCTTGACGGTCCAGCCCTCGAATTGGGTCGTGAACGCAGAATTCACATACAGGATCGGGCGCCCGGTCTCGGGGTGGCGAATCACCACCGGATGCACAGCCTTACGGGTGGCCGCCTCGGCATTGCCAATCCGGCCCTC
>JBEELY010000158.1:0-7803 GCA_041167925.1 Pseudomonadota bacterium
GAGGCATAGCCCACCAGACGTTCTGCCAGTTCGCCGCCCGGACCATGAAAGCTCACCGTGGGCGAGACGCGAATGCCCAGCTGGCGTGCCAGTGCTGCAGGGCTCACTTCGGGTTGCTGCCGCAGGGGCGTACGGTCGGTCAGATCAAACTCGAACACCTGAACGCCGCGCTGACTCGCCTCACGCCACACATGAATGATGACCTCGGCGCGAAGCGCTGCGCACCACGGGCAACCGGGCGTTCCCCACAACACCATCACCGGCTGCCCCGCGCGCGCGCCTTGCGCAAGGGTGGGCGCCCAGGATTCAGCGCGAGGCAATTGATCATTGGCAAGCGCCGGCCTGGCAAACAGGCTCAGGGCTGAGCCCCAGCCTCCCGAGCGCCAGAGCAGCCCTGCAGGAGCGAGGCGGATGAGCTTTCTGCGCTGCGCGTTCATTTTCAGATGAAGTGACATCAGGCGAGTCTGCCATGGCGGTGGGGTTGAGCCATTTGAGCGAGGTCGTCGAGAGAGATCATGGAACGATTTGATATTGACCATATGCGGATATGCGCATATGGTCAGTTTTTCTGATTGAATCGATATTCATCGATGTAGACGGGGGCGGGGTGGACGAGCTTGCAGGGGTGTTCGAAACGGTGTCCCGGTATTTCTCGATCCTGAGCGAACCGCTACGGGTACGGATCGTGCATGCGATCTGCCAGCAGGAGCGCACGGTCAGTGACATCGTGCAATCCACCGGGGCAACACAGACCACCGTGTCACGCCATCTCGCGCTGATGTACCGCGAAGGTGTGGTGGCACGGCGCAGGGAAGGGGGGTTCGTTTACTACACCGTCAGTGATGATGCCCTGGCCGAAATCTGCCGGACCGTCTGCGTGCACATTGCGTCGCGCGATGACCTGGTTGCATCGCCGGCGCAGGGCGCCCTGAAGATTGCTCAGGATTTCGAGCCCGCATCCCTGGCCAGCAGACCAAAGGTCGGTCGCGCGACTGCTCTCAAGTCGCCGGAACTCACCCCAACCCCATCCAGGAAGAAAGTCCGTTCATGAGTTCAGACGCTAGCATCGGTTCTTCAGGGGCCTGCACCGATTCGACAGGGGTCTGCATGGATGCATCGGCGGCTGCGGCGAATCCGCAGTTCAGTCGACTGCCCGCAGGGCGTCTGCGACGGGCGCCCGAACACTTCCTGTCGCCGGAAGACATTCGCCAGGCTGCCACGGCACGGCGCAGCTTCATGGCAAAGGCCCTGGCGATGGGGGCAGGTGTTGCGGCGGCCTCTGGCGCCGCCGCACAGGTCGCCCCGGCAACGCAGGGCCGTGCAGCCATTCAGACCAATGCGGCCCGCGCAGTCAGCAATGACGGCGATCCGGCCATTCTCAACGTGCCTGAGCACACCCGAGGCCTGGGCCAACCGGTGGCCGCGCGCGGCTACGGCCTGCCCTCGGCTTTCGAAAAAAATCTGGCGCGCCGCGAAAGCCCGGGACTCACCCGTGTAGGTGCAGCCTCGGTAAGTTTCACGCCGCTGCAGGGCCTGTTCGGGATCATCACGCCCAATGGCCTGCACTTTGAGCGCCACCATCAGGGCTGGTGGGACATCGACCCCACCCAGCACCGCCTGATGGTCAATGGCCTGGTCAAGGCGGCTCGCGTCTTCACTATGGATGATCTGATGCGTCTGCCCTCGGTATCACGCATCCACTTCATCGAGTGCGGTGCCAACACCGGCATGGAATGGGGCAATGTCGCCGTGCCTACCGTTCAGTACACCCACGGCATGCTCTCCTGCAGCGAATACACCGGGGTGCTGCTGTCCACGCTGCTTGATCTGTGCGGTGTTGATCGCGCCGCCGGCCAATACATCCTGGCCGAAGGCGCTGACGGCGCGTCCATGACCCGCACGATTCCCATGGCGCGGGCGATGGACGATGTCATGGTGGCCTGGGCCATGAATGGCGAAATGCTACGACCCGAAAACGGCTATCCGCTGCGCCTGGTGGTGCCTGGGGTGCAGGGCGTGTCCTGGGTGAAGTACCTGCGGCGCATCGAGGTTGGGGATCAGCCTTATCACACCAAGGACGAGGTGATCCACTATGTTGATCTGATGCCTGACGGCATGCATCGTCAGTTCACTTCCATCCAGGAATGCAAGAGCGTGATCACTTCGCCTTCGGGCGGGCAGGTGCTCATGGACCGGGGCTACTACAACGTCTCGGGTCTGGCCTGGTCCGGGCGCGGGAAGATCCGGCGGGTCGATGTCTCCTTCGACGGGGGGCGCAACTGGACGACCGCCCGGCTTGAGCAGCCGGTGCTTCCTAAGGCGCTCACCCGATTCAATATCGACTGGGTCTGGCAAGGCGGTGAGGCCATCCTGCAAAGCCGAGCCATCGATGACACCGGCTATGTGCAGCCGAAAATCAATCAGCTACGCGCCGTGCGAGGCACCCGCTCGATCTATCACAACAACGCCATTCAGTCCTGGAAGGTCGCCGGCTCCGGGGAGGTCTCCAATGTTCAGGCCTGGTAAGTCGGTGGGCGCATTCCGACAGGTGCGCATGGGGCTGAGCGCCGCGGTATTTGCAGTGCTGGTCGGGTGCGTCAGCTCGGGTAGCGATACTGGTGAGGCCTTCGGCCGTGCCTCTGGCCCTGCCATGGATCGCCTGCCAGGCAAGGAGGCGGCGCGGCCGTGGTCGGGCATCGGCCGGCTGGCCACGTCGGCCGAAGTGACCGCCTGGGATATCGATGTCCGGGCCGACTTCAAAGGCCTGCCCCCGGGCTCGGGCTCGGTTGACAAGGGCATGGCGGTCTGGGAGGACAAATGTGCCTCCTGCCATGGCACCTTCGGCGAGTCCAATGAAGTGTTCACGCCGATTGTCGGTGGCACCTCCAAGCAGGACATCCTCTCCGGCCGTGTAGCCAATCTGGCACGCCACGATTTTCCTCAGCGGACCACGCTGATGAAGGCCAGTCAGCTCTCCACGCTCTGGGACTACATCAACCGGGCCATGCCCTGGAACGCACCCAAGTCACTCACGGTGGAGGAGGTCTATGCCGTGACCGCCTACATCCTGCATCTCGGGGATATCCTGCCATCTGACTTCGTGCTCTCCGATACCAATATGGCTCAGGTTCAGGCCCGCCTGCCCAATCGCAATGGCACGGTCCGCTTTGAAGGCCTCTGGAATGTTCGGGGAACACCGGATGTGACCGCAGTGGCCTGCATGAAGGATTGTCCGATCGAACACGGCATCGGTTCTGCGCTGCCCGACTATGCCCGCAATGCACATGGTCAATTGGCCTCGCAACACCGTGTCGTCGGACCGGTGCGGGGGACCGACTCCGATCAGCCCCCCAGCCCCAGGGCGGCCGAGCTGGCACGAGCTGCCGCTACGGCATCCATGAAGGCCCCGCTGGGCGAATCGCTTGCAGGCGCCGCCAGCATGTCGCAGGGGGCCGCCGCAGCGGATTCGACAGTGGCTGCTCTTGCGCGCGAGACGGGCTGCCTGGCCTGTCATGCCCTGGACGGCCGTCTCGTAGGCCCTGGGCTGCGTGAGGTGGCTGCCCGATACAAAGATGCGCCGCAAGCCCAGGCTTTACTCGTCGCCCGGGTTCGGGCCGGTGGACAGGGTGTTTGGGGGGGCGTTCCGATGCCGCCGCAGGCCCAATTGTCTGACTTGCAGGCACAGGATCTGGTCAGGTGGATCCTGGCAGGCGCAAGATGACGGGTTTGCTGCATTCGGGAAGGGCACCGCCTGGCAATTGAGCTTGAGGGGTGCAGCCGCAGTTTTTTACCGATGAACGATTTTTCTTCAAGGAGTACACCATGAAACCCCAACGCAGAATGGCGTTGCACGCCACCGGCGCAGTCGGCCTGGCTGCGGCGCTGACCTCGCTTGGCCTGCTCACGCCGGGACAGGCCTTAGCCCAGTCGAAGGCCTTTCAGGCGAAAACTCTGGCCGATACCCTGGCCGCACTAGGCGCAACGGGCGCTGCAGACAGCCGCGACATCGTGATCACTGCACCCGATATTGCCGAAAACGGTGCTGTGGTGCCCATTGCGGTACGTAGCAACCTGGCCAAGACCGAAATGATCGCGCTTCTGGTCGAGAAGAACCCCGCGCTGCTCGCGGGCAGCTACGAGATCCTGGCTGGGGCCGAGCCTGATGTCAGCATGCGCGTCAAGATGGGCCAGAGCTCGGACGTCTTTGCGGTGGTCAAGGCCGACGGCAAGTTCTTCATTACCCGCAAGGAAGTCAAGGTCACCCTTGGCGGTTGCGGCGGCTGATCCTCAGGAGCACACACACCATGGCAGATCCAATGAAAATCCGCGCAAGCCTGCGCGACGGCGTGGTTGATGTCCGCGTCCTGATGGCCCACGAAATGGAAACCGGACAGCGCAAGGATGCCTCCGGAAACCTGGTGCCCGCCTGGCACATCACCGAGGTGACCGCCACGCTCAATGGCACCCCTGTCCTCAAGGTGCAGTGGGGGCCCGCCATCAGCAAGAACCCCTACCTGAGCTTCAAGGTCAGGGGGGCCAAGGCCGGCGACACCATCAGCGTGACCTGGACCGATAACAAGGGCGACAAGCGCACCGACGAGGCCAAGGTGTCCTGATCCCCAGGGTCCGCAACAAGGCGAGCCCAAGACCGTCCAGGAGGAGACAATGAATCAATACCCCATGCATCGGGCCCTCGGGCTCGCCCTTCAATTGAAGTGTGTGCTGTCTGGCCTGCTGCTCGCAGTGGGCCTCCTGCCGTTGGCTCTGCACGCGCAGGCGCCCGCAGGATCGCCTGCGGCCGAGATCGAGCGCTACCGTCAGATGCTGCAGGATGGCAACCCCGCCGAACTCACGGCGCTCAAGGGCGAAGGTCTCTGGAAGGCCAAACGCGGCCCCAAAGCTGTGAGTCTGGAGCAGTGCGATCTTGGACTGGGGCCGGGCAAGGTGCAGGGCGCCTATGCCCAATTGCCGCGCTACTTTGCCGACGTCAATCAGGTCATGGACTTCGAGAGTCGTCTGGTGCACTGCATGGTGACGCTGCAGGGCATGGATCGCGCGCAGGTGATGCGTGCGCCCTATTCGCGGGAAGGGCAGTCGGCGACCGATATCGAGGCGATCACCGCCTGGGTGGTCGATGAGTCGCGGGGTACCAAGATTGCGGTGCCCCAGTCGCATCCGCTCGAAAAAGCGGCCTACGAGCGTGGCAGGCAGCTCTTTTACTTCCGCGGCGGGCCCTACGACTTCTCTTGCGCCTCCTGCCATGCTGCAGACAACCAGCGGATCAGGCTGCAAGACCTGCCCAATCTGACCAAGCCAGAACCTGCACAGAAGGCCTTTGCCACCTGGCCCGCCTACCGGGTGTCACAGGGCGCTCTGCGCACCATGCAGTGGCGGCTCTACGACTGCTTTCGACAGCAACGCTTTCCCGAGCTGCAATTCATCTCCCCGGCCTCCGTGGATCTCATCACCTTCCTTGGCGTGAATGCCGCAGGCGGCACGATGGACTCGCCGGCCATCAAGCGCTGATCGTCGCTGCCCACGATTTCAGGAGTGATCCATGAACATGCGTTCTTCTTCAGGATGGGCTCTCGCCCTGGTGTGCGGCGTGGCTCTGGCCGGCTGTGCCGTCTTCGGTGCGAGCCGGTTTGATGTCTCGGCCTATGCCAAGGCCTCGTTTGCCGAAAAGGGATCGGCCAAGCTCGACCGCCTCGACCAGTCTGACCTGCAGCGCACCTGCTCCGAGTACGCGCTCAAGCCACTGCCCGATGCGGTGCGCGCCCGACTCGAGAAGCAGGAGCTCGCCCGCATCCAATATCCGTCTGATGGCCGGTATCTGGGTGACTGGAAACAGGGCGAGGCGATTGCCCAGAGCGGCCGCGGCCTGCAGTTTTCTGACGCGCCCAATACCGTGGCGGGCGGCAATTGCTATGCCTGTCACCAGTTAAGCAAAGAAGAGCTCTCCTACGGCACGATCGGCCCGAGCCTGTATCAGTACGGCAAGCTGCGGGGCACGAGCGAGCCTATCCTCAAGTACACCTGGGGCAAGATCTGGAACTCACATGCTTTCAATGCCTGCACCAACATGCCGCGCTTCGGTGATGCCGGCATTCTGAATGAAGCCCAACTGCGGCATGTGATGGCCCTGCTGCTCGATCCTGCCTCACCCGTCAACCGCTGAAGCGATGACCCGCGCGATTACCGAGACCGCAGCGCCGGCCCTGGATTGCTGACTCTGGATTGACGATGCAACGACGCTCCTTTCTGAATTTGCTGGCCATCGCCTCGGCCGCGGGTCTGCCGCTCGACCGCATCGCGCATGGCCAGACCGCTGCCGATGCGGCCTATGACCTGCCTCGATTTGGCAATGTCAGCCTGCTGCATTTCACCGATTGCCATGCCCAGCTCAAGCCGATCTGGTTCCGTGAGCCCAGCGTCAACCTGGGCATCGGCGCTGCCCAGGGCAAGGCGCCCCATCTGGTGGGCGAGCATCTGCTCAAGGCCTTCGGCGTGCAGGCAGGTTCGGCACAGGCCCATGCCTTCACTTCGCTGAATTTTGAGCAGGCCAGCCGCACCTTCGGCAAGGTGGGCGGCTTTGCGCATCTGGCCACCCTGGTCAAGCGGCTCAAGGCCTCTCGTCCGGGCGCGCTCTTGCTCGACGGCGGCGATACCTGGCAGGGCTCAGCCACGGCGCTCTGGACGAAGGGTCAGGACATGGTCGATGCCTGTCTTGCTCTGGGTGTCGATGTCATGACCGCGCACTGGGAATTCACGCTCGGAGCCGAGCGCGTCAAGCAGGTCATCGAAAAGGACTTCAAGGGCAAGGTGGCCTTCGTGGCCCAGAATGTGAAGACCACCGATTTCGAAGACCCGGTCTTCGAGCCCTACACCCTGCGCAGCATCAATGGGGTGCCGGTAGCCATCATCGGCCAGGCCTTCCCATACACACCCATCGCCAATCCGCGCTGGATGGTGCCCGACTGGAGCTTTGGCATTCAGGACGACCGCCTGCAAAAAATGGTGGATGAGGCACGCGGCAAGGGCGCACAGGTCGTGGTGGTGCTTTCGCACAATGGCATGGATGTTGATCTCAAGATGGCATCCCGGGTGCGGGGTATCGATGCCATTCTGGGAGGCCACACCCATGACGGCGTGCCGCAACCCATTCCCGTGAAGAACGCAGGCGGCGTCACGCTGGTGACCAACGCCGGATCGAACAGCAAGTTTCTGGGCGTGCTGGATTTTGATGTGCGTGGCGGCAAGGTAGCCGACTTCCGATACCGGCTGCTGCCGGTCTTTGCCAACCTGCTGCCTGCTGACACTGCCATGCAGTCCTTGATCGACCGGATCCGAGCACCCTATGAGGCCAAGCTGTCCGAGACCCTGGCCGTGACCGATGGCCTGCTGTATCGACGCGGCAATTTCAATGGCAGTTTCGATCAGCTCATTCTCGATGCGCTGCGTGAAGTCAAAGGCGCTGATCTGGCCTTTTCACCGGGCTTTCGCTGGGGAACCAGCCTGTTGCCAGGCGAATCGATCACGCGCGAGCACCTTATGGATCAGACCGCCATTACCTATCCGCAGGTCACGGTCAATGAGTTTACGGGCACGCAGATCAAGGAAATCCTGGAAGACGTCTGTGACAACCTCTTCAACCCAGATCCCTACTACCAGCAGGGCGGGGACATGGTGCGGGTGGGCGGCATGAGCTACGCCTGCGAGCCTGCAGCACGCATGGGTGCGCGCATTCAGAACATGCGGATCAAGGGCGAGCCAGTTCAGGCCGACAAGCGCTACAAGGTGGCC
>JBEELY010000262.1:0-2944 GCA_041167925.1 Pseudomonadota bacterium
TCGTTCAGGCGGCTGACCAGCATGATGAAGTCGGCCTTGGTCGCCTTGGCCTTGCCCACCTCGAGCGACAGATCGCGCGCAGCCGGGTCGTAGGAAATGGTGTCGACCACCTTGAAGGGCAGGTAATCGAGCGTGGGCAGGATGGCGTCGATCGCCTTGCGGTTGGCCTGTCCGAAGGTGTCGTTCACATGCATGAACACGGCCGTGCGCGGTGCCGAGTTGGTGGCCTGAAACAGATCGCGAAACAACGCCAGGCCATTGCGGATCAGTTCGATGGAGGTCGGAAAGTTGCGGAAGGTGTACTTGTAACCCTGCTCCGTGATCTGGGGTGCGGCCGCAATGTTGACCACGAAGGGCACCTTGCGCTGCTCTGCCACCTGGGCGATCGCAATGGCTGCACCCGAGTCAAAGGGGCCCACCAGGATCTGGGCGCCGTCATTGATGAGTTTTTCGGCGCGCGCGCGGGCCACCTCGACGTTGCTCTCGATGTCGGCGTTCATCAGCTGGATATCCACACCCAGCATCTGCTTGATCAGCCCTGGGGCGATGTCGGCGCCCATCTGACTGGACTGGCCCACGAAGGCGAGCACGCCCGAACGGGGCAGCAGGACACCGACCTTGAGGGTACGGTTCTGGGCGCGGCTGATGGCGGGCGCGGCGGCGGCCGCGGTACCCAGACCAAGGCTGGCCTGATTGAACTGCCGGCGATCGAAACTCATGGTGCGGTCTCCTCTTGGGTTTTCAGGTGCACAACAAATGAATCATAGCGCTGAGCGTTGTCGTTCATCGATGCCATGCACCGCCTCGCGCAACAGGCGCAGCACCAGCAAACCGGGCAGGGCGGCAAACACAGTCAGCAAAAAGAAAGTCGGCCAGCCAAAGGCTTCGACCATCACGCCGGCGCTCGGCCCGACATAGACCCGGCCCACTGCAGCCAGCGCCGACAGCAGGGCGTACTGCGCGGCCGAAAACCGCGCATCGGTCAGACCCATCAGGAAGGCCACAAAGGCAGCCGTGCCCAGGCCACCGCAAAGATTTTCAATACCAATCGCAGCGGCCATCAGGGCATGGCTTTTGGGGTTCACCGCAATCAGCCAATACCCCAGGTTGGAGACAGCCTGCAGCACGCCAAAGATCATGAGTGCCGGATACAGGCGGATGCGGGTGAGCAACGCGCCGCCGGCCAGCGCACCGACAATGGTCGCGATCAGACCCAGAGCCTTGTTGACCGCGCCCACCTCGGTCGCGGTAAAGCCTGCGCCGCGAATCAGGAAAGCCGTGGACAGACTGCCTGCGAAGGCATCGCCGAGCTTGTAGAGCACAATCAGCGCAAGCAGTGCGATTGCATGACGACGTTCGAAAAATGCATCCCAGGGCTGCACGAAGGACGGGAATCCGGCGCGCCGTGCAGCGGCCAGACCCGCAGCAAAAGCCCCGAGGATCATGACGGTATCGGCGCCCAGACGCGCGAAACGGCCTGCGCCCTGCGGCAACAGTGCAGCACCAGCCATGTGCAGAACCCAGGCGGTGAGGCCGCCAGCCAGCAGCATGGCGACAAAGCCGCGCCATTCTGCCGAGGCCTGTGCCCTGACCACGCCTTCAGACGGCGCCATGCGCGCCAGTCGGGGCACGAGCAGGGTGACGAGCGCCATCAGGATGAACAGCACCGCCATGGCCTGATAGGCGCCTGACCAGCCCAGCCACTGATCCGCCAGGATCAGAACCAGCCCGCCCGAGACCAGCATGGCCAATCGGTAGCCCAGCACCGACACGGCCGCCCCCGCGCCGCGCTCCTGCGGGCCGAGCAGATCGGCACGGTAAGCATCAAACACGATGTCCTGCGAGGCCGAGAGAAAAGCCATGGCCACGGCCAGTGCGCCGAGCAGACCGATGGAGGAGGTCGGCTCGAGCATGGACATGGCCAGACAGACTGCAGACAGCAGCAACTGGGTCACCAGCAGCCAGGCCCGCCGACGCCCCAGCCAGGCGGGCTCGAATCGATCGAGCAGCGGTGCCCAGACAAACTTGAAGGTGTAGGGCAGCCCCACCAGCGCAAAAAGCCCGATGGTCTTGATGTCGATGCCTTCGACCGTCAGCCAGGCCTGCAGCGTGCCGGCCGAGAGCGCCAAAGGAAGGCCGCTCGAAAACCCCAGCCCCAGCATGGCGGCCATGCGGCGGGAGGCAAATACTGCAGCCAGGGTGCTGCGTGATGAAAGGGGAGAGTCGGTCATGGGCAATGGGCTTGCGCGAGTGTACGCTGCCCCAAAATGGATTTCGCCATGATGTTCATCCCCCTGCCCTCGCTTTCCGTCCAATCCAGGCCGCGCCCGCTGCGACGCCTTGCGCTCGCCTGCGCGCTGTCGGGCCTGTTGATGACGCCGGCAACTGAGGGCGTCGCGCGCGATGCAGCCCCTCGCGACAGTTCGGGCGCGCTAGCCGCCGGGGGCGGCACGGTCGGCGATGGCATCCCGGTGCCCCAGCGCAGCCGCGTCGCGGGGCTCGCCTCCTCCGAGGCGCTTGAAAAACAAGGCAGCCTGCAGTACCGGCAACTGCTCGAACAGGCCTCGGCCAAGCGTGCGCTCGTACCCGCAGACCATCCACAGCGCCAGCGACTGATTCGGATCGCCCAACGCCTGCTACCCCATACCAGGCGATTCAGTCCACGCGCGACCGAATGGCGCTGGGAGGTCAACCTGATTGCTTCGAACACGATCAATGCCTTTGTCATGCCCGGCGGCAAGGTGGTCTTTTTTACCGGCATCATCGACCGGCTCAAGCTCAGCGATGACGAGATCGCCATGATCATGGGCCACGAAATGGCCCATGCCCTGCTCGAACATGGCCGCGAGCGGCTGGGGCAGGAGCGGGTTGCTCAGGCGGCCACCCTGGGCGCATCAGTGCTGTCTCAGGTGCTGGGCTTTGGCGACCTGGGCGGGGTGATTGC
>JBEELY010000334.1:0-5075 GCA_041167925.1 Pseudomonadota bacterium
CAAGTCGCTCGCCATTGCTGGTAGGCAAGATCATCGGTGCACAGGGCATCACCATGGGCCAGCAGGGCGGTTCTGCCCTGCAGCATCACCGACGTGGGGTCATCGATGAGCTGGGCGCCGCAGCGCTGTGCAAAGGCCTCGCCCAGCAGAAAATCGCGATTTCCGCGCATCAGCCACATCTGAGTGCCGCCTTGCCCGATCGATCGCAACACGGCGGCAAAGCGTTCCGCAAGTGCGTCCGCGCCATCATCGCCCACCCAGACCTCGAACAGATCGCCCAGCAGAAACAGGTGCTGACTGTGCTGCCCGTATTGGGCCAGCGCTGAAAGAACCTGCTCTGCGGTGGCTGGGTCGTCGACCGACAGATGAAAGTCCGACCCGAACAGGGCGGACTCGTCTGCGGCGACTTCGATCATGGGGCGATCCGACGCACGGACTCGATCGTGACTGTCTCAGCAGGAACGTCACGATGCATGCCCGAGGAGCTGGTACGCACGCCCTTGATGGCATTCACGGTCTCGATGCCCTTGACCACCTTGCCAAAGACCGCATAGCCATGGCCATCGGGCTGGGGGTGGTTGAGCATGGCGTTGTTGCTGACATTGATGAAGAACTGTGCCGTGGCCGAATCAGGCACCGAGGTGCGGGCCATGGCAATCCAGCCGATATCGTTCTTCAGGCCGTTTTTGGATTCGAGCTTGATCGGGGCCCGGGTGGGCTTTTGCTTCATGTCGGCGGTGAAACCGCCGCCCTGGATCATGAAGCCATCAATCACGCGATGAAAAATAGTGCCGTCGTAGTGCTTGTCTTCGACGTACTTGAGAAAGTTCTCGACGGTGGCCGGGGCTTTGTCGGGATAGAGCTCGAGCACGATCTCGCCTTTGCTGGTCTTGATGCTGACCTGAGGATGGGGCGAGGCCGAGGCGCCGTCGGGCACGGCCAAGGAAAAGAGCAGGGCGCTGAGCAGGGGGAGGGTTCGGTTCATGGAGCTCTGGACTTGGGGTTCGCGTCGGTGCCCTGGCCTGCAGCCGGATCCTGGCGCGGGTTGGAGGCCGCGCCAGGGCGCGGAGTGGAGTTGGCGCCAGGGGGTGGCGCGGGGGATGCACTTGTCGAGATCCGCTCGATCAGATCGCGGGTCAGGCTGAGCTTGCGGGCGGACGGATCGCCCGGTGCGGCATGCTGGGCAGCCCGGGCGAAGGCCTGTTCGGCAAGACGCAGCAGCACTTCACCCAGATTGTCATGGGCCAGTGCATAGGTGGGCAGAGCGGCGACCGCGCGGGTCAGGATCTGGCGGGCCCCTTCCCAGTCATTGGCCGAGGCTCGCAACACAGCCAAGTTGTTATAGGGCTCTGGCAACTCCGGAAAGTCTTCGATCAGCGCCGTAAAGATCGCTTCAGCCTCGACCGTCTTCTGGCTCTGGGCTAGAAGCACGCCCTTCAAAAATCGCAACTGGGGATTGCGGGCGTCGTCCTTGAGCGCGCGGTCGATCTGGCTGAGCGCCTGATCAGGGCGGCCCTCTTTGACCAGCTGCATCGCCCCATCGTAAGGCGTGGAGTATCGGGGAGGCGGGGGCTCGGGCGAGTCGGTACCGGCGCTGGGGCGAGCCACAGGCGCCTGGGCTTGCGCCATCGAAGGCACCGACAGGCCGGCGATCAGCAGGAGCAGCGCCAGGCGTTGCAGTGTCTGGAACCGCCGCGCGAGAGATTGCAGCGCAAGCAAGGTCGCAGCCATCATCGGCAGCGCTGGCCTGGAGCAGAAGGTCGAAAATCCGGCTGGTATCATCGCCGACCATTGTACCGGCGCCTCTCGGTGACGTCGGTCTGCCTCACCCATCGGCCCCCCATGGCCCTGACCCATGCTTCGCATTCACAACTCACTCACGCGCCGTAAGGAAGATTTCGTACCGATCGAACCGGGCAAGGTCCGCATGTATGTCTGCGGCATTACCGTGTACGACTTCTGTCATATCGGTCATGCGCGCATGATGGTGGTGTTCGACATGGTGGCGCGCTGGCTGCGCAGCAGCGGCTATGGCCTGACCTATGTGCGCAACATCACCGATATTGACGACAAGATCATTCGCCGCGCAGTTGAAAACGGCGAAACCATTTCTTCGCTCACCGCGCGCACGATCGCGGCCATGAACGAAGACCTGGCCGCACTCGGTGTGCTGCCGCCCGACCATGAGCCCCGGGCCACGCAATACGTGCCCCAGATGCTCGACCTCATCGGCTTGCTTGAAAATAAAGGCCTGGCCTATCAGGCAGGTGATCGAGACGTCAATTTCTCGGTGCGTCGTTTTCCGACCTATGGGCGCCTGTCAGGCAAGAGCATTGATGAGCTGCGCGCTGGCGAGCGCGTGAGCGTTGCTGACGCCAAACAGGATCCGCTCGATTTTGTGCTCTGGAAAGCCTCCAAAGAGGGCGACCCGCAGGAGGCCCGCTGGGACTCACCCTGGGGCAGTGGCCGACCGGGCTGGCATATCGAATGCTCGGCCATGGCCACCGCCTTGCTCGGCAATGCGCTCGACATTCACGGCGGGGGTGCCGACCTGCAGTTTCCGCATCACGAAAACGAGATTGCCCAAAGCGAGGGTGCGCACGGCGGGCCTTTCGTACGCACCTGGATGCACAACGGTTTCGTCAATGTCGATGACGAAAAGATGTCCAAGTCGCTGGGCAATTTTTTCACGATCCGCGATGTGCTCAAGGTCTTCAATTCCGAGGTGCTGCGGCTTTTCGTACTGCGGGCGCACTATCGCAGCCCGCTGAATTACTCCGACACCCATCTCGAAGAGTCGCGGGCAAGCCTGCTGCGGCTCTACACCGCGCTCAGCCCTGATGGCTCTGCTGCTACACCTGTTGCCGGGGCGGACCCGCAGGGTGCACCGCTAGCCCAGGCTTTCGCACCCGACTGGAGTCATCCGCAGGCGCTGCGATTTAGCGAGGCCATGAACGATGACTTCAACACGCCGATCGCGGTGTCGGTGCTCTTCGAATTGGCCACCGAACTGAACCGTACCCGCGACGCCGCAACCGAACGCCTCTTGCGCGCGCTGGCCGCCATCCTGGGCTTGCTCGGGCAGAATCGCGACGAGGTCCTTCGCAGTGGCCTGCGGGTTACGCAGGGGGATGAGGGTCTGACTGACGACGCTATTGAAGCGATGGTGGCCTCGCGAACCCAGGCCAAGAAAGACAGGAACTTTGCGCAGGCCGATCAACTGCGCGCCGCACTGGCCGGGGCAGGCATCCTGCTTGAAGACGGGCCCGCAGGAACCCGGTGGCGTCGCGCTTGACCTCCGCTGCAACGATCGCGGTCGCGCCCAAGACCGTCTCGCAGACGGCTTCGCCTGTTTTGCCTCAGCCGACGTCCTTGCCGCCCGCGTACTGGGCGCAAGCCTGTCTGGAACTGGGGCAGGCCGATGCGGTGATGGCTGGGCTGATCATGCAGGCCCGAGACCGCGGCCACCTGATGTCGCGTGGAGACCCTTTTGCTACGCTGGCACGCTCCATTGTGGGTCAGCAGATCTCTGTCAAAGCCGCCGCTTCGGTCTGGGCCCGATTTGAAAAAGCGGCCCGTACCGTCCATCCCGAGCGGGTGGCCCGCATGCGCCTGACCACACTGGCCGGGGCAGGTTTGTCTGGCCGCAAGGCCGAGTATCTGCGCGATCTGGCGGTGCATTTCGTCAATGGCACCGTCGACCCGACCCACTGGCCGAGCCAGCCCGATGAGGCCATCATTGCCGAACTCGTGCAGGTGCGGGGCATCGGCCGCTGGACGGCCGAGATGTTCCTGATGTTCAACCTCATGCGGCCGGATGTGCTGCCCCTCGATGATCTGGGGCTTCTCAAAGCGGTCGCCTTGCATTACAACGGCGGGCAGACCCTCTCCCGCCCTCAGGTGGAGCAAGTGGCCGAGGCCTGGCGGCCCTGGCGTACTGTGGCCACCTGGATGCTCTGGCGCAGCCTGGACCCGGTTCCGGTGGCTTATTGAAGTGAGCTGAATGATGAAGACAACCTTCCTGGAATTCGAGCAGCCGATTGCCGAACTCGAAAACAAGATCGAGGCCTTGCGTTTCGTGCAGGACGACTCCGCTGTCGACATTGCAGACGAGATCGGCCGGCTCCAGAAAAAGGCCGATGCGCTGGTCAAGGACACCTACGCCAAGCTCACGCCCTGGCAGGTGGCCCAGGTGGCCCGGCATCCGCAGCGCCCTTACACGCTCGATTACATCGAAGCGATGTTCACCGACTTCCATGAGCTTCACGGGGACCGGGCCTTTGCCGATGATCCTTCGATCGTGGGCGGATTGGCCCGCTTCAATGGCCAGTCCGTCATGGTGATCGGGCATCAGAAAGGCCGCGACACCAAAGAAAAGGTGCTGCGCAATTTCGGCATGCCCAGGCCCGAGGGCTATCGCAAGGCCCTTCGTCTGATGCGCACGGCCGAGAAGTTCAATCTGCCGGTGCTCACCTTTGTAGATACGCCAGGGGCGTTTCCAGGCATTGGTGCCGAGGAGCGCGGTCAGTCCGAAGCGATCGGCCGCAACCTCTTTGCCATGGCCGAGCTTCGCGTGCCGATCATTACGACCGTGATCGGCGAAGGCGGCTCGGGCGGTGCGCTTGCGGTGGCGGTCGCCGACTGCGTGCTGATGCTGCAGCATGCGATCTACTCGGTGATCTCGCCCGAGGGATGTGCGGCCATTCTCTGGAAGAGCGCAGACAAGGCGCCCGATGCTGCTGCCACCATGGGCATTACGGCCCACCGCCTGAAGGCCTTGGGTCTGATTGATCGCATTGTGAGCGAGCCGCTTGGCGGTGCCCATCGAGACCCGGCACAAATGGCGGGCATGCTCAAGCGGGCGCTCGGCGAAGCGCTGCGTCAGTTCCAGAATGTCAAAGCCGATGAGCTCGTGCGCACGCGCCAGGAGCGAATCATGGCCTACGGCAAGGTCAAGGAAGTCGGCTGAGTCTGGTGATCGATGCGCTCGGGGCCGGTCCGCTGGGGGACCAGAGGCCCAGCGCCCAATCTCCCCTCATGATTGCGTTTTCAGGGGGGCTCGACTCCACAGTGCT
>JBEELY010000435.1:0-3151 GCA_041167925.1 Pseudomonadota bacterium
ACGGCCCGGCAATCGCCAGCACCGCCACGGCGGCGATGACCTTGGGCGCGAAGCTCAGCGTGGCCTCGTTGATCTGCGTGGCGGCCTGGAAGACGCTGACCACCAGGCCCACGATCAGCACCACCAGCAGCACCGGCGCGCTCACGATCAGCAGCATCCACAGGCCGTGCTGGCCGGTGGTGAGAACTTGTTGTGCTTCCATCTTGTTGTCCTCTAGGTCGCGAACGAAGCCGCGAGTGAGCCGAGCAGCAGGTTCCAGCCGTCGGCCAGCACGAAGAGCATGAGCTTGAAGGGCAGGGCCACCAGGACCGGCGAGAGCATCATCATGCCCATGGACATCAGGACCGACGCCACAATCAGGTCGACAATCAGGAAGGGGATGAAAATCAGAAAACCGATCTGGAAGGCTGTCTTGAGCTCGCTGGTGACGAAGGCGGGAATCAGGACCCGCATCGGTGTCTGTTGGGCCGAGGTGCCCTGCTCGATGCGAGCGATCCTGGAGAAGAGCGCCAGGTCGGACTCCCGAGTCTGTCGCAGCATGAAGGCACGCAATGGTTCGCTACCCCGATCGAGCGCGGTTTCAAGATCGATGGCCTGGCTGCTGTAGGGCTTCCAGGCGTCTTCATGAATGCGATCGAGGGTGGGGCCCATCACGAAGAGCGTGAGAAAGAGCGATAGCCCGATCACCACCTGGTTGGGGGGCGTGGTCTGCAGCCCCATGGCCTGACGCAGCAATGACAGCACGATCACGATGCGGGTGAAGCTGGTCATCAGGAGCAGCACCGCGGGCAGAAAGGACAACGCCGCGAAGGCCAGCATGGTCTGGATCGGCACCGAGTAGGTGGTGCCTCCGCCCGCGGACGGAGCAGTATTGAGCGTCACGCCAGTCTGGGCCAGCGCGGGCACCGCGATCAGACCCAGAAGCCAGACCAGGCCCCGGACAGCCCGGATCTGCAGCGAAGGTGAAACCCGGTGCAATGTCATGGCCGCTTCAGACGCGAAAGCAGTTCGGCAAAGCCGTTGGCGGTCGGAGTCATGGCACGGGCAGGCTCCGAACCATCGGTGTTGTCCTGCGCCCGGCTTGGCGCTTTTTCGGTGGCTTCGAGTTCTGCGATCAGATGGACTGACTGCGCCGTAACACCCACCAGAAAACGCCGCCCCTGGACATCGATGACCGCCACGCGTTCGCGCGGCCCGAGGGCCAGGCCCGAGCGCAGCTGAATGCCCTGCGCTCCAGTTGCGATGCCGCCCTGCAGTCGCTTGAGCACCCACATGACGGCGGGAATCAAGGCGATGATCGCAGCAAAAGCCAGCAAAGCCGGCCAGATCGAGGGAGAGCCGTTCACCTTCAGGTCCGACGCAGGCGACGTACCCGCTCGGAGGGCGTGACGATGTCAGTGAGACGGATGCCGAACTTGTCGTTCACGACCACCACCTCACCCTGCGCGATCAGGCAGCCATTGACCAGAACATCCATGGGTTCGCCGGCGAGCGCATCAAGCTCGATCACCGAGCCCTGGGCGAGTTGCAGAATGTGCTTGATCGGAATCCGGGTGCGGCCGAGCTCAACGGTGAGCTGCACCGGGATGTCCATGATCATGTCGATTTCGTTGCGCATGGGGGCGCCGCCGCCTTGTGCCGAAGCGCTGCCCGGCAGGCTCTGAAACATGCCTGAGGCCGAAGCATCGCCCCCGGTTGAAGGAGATGCTTTGGCTTCTTCGAGGGCGGCAGCCCATTCGTCAGCCAGGGCGTCCTGGTTGCTTGTGGCGGTATCAGATGTGTTCATGTTGAAGTCCTTGCGGGCATCAGTCGGACTGGGGCAGGCTCAGAATCTTTTCGACCTGAACGGCATAGCGTCCGTTGGACACGCCGTACTGACAGTCAAATACGGGCACGCCGTCGGATTTTGCAATGAGTCGTTCGGGACGTTCGAGCTGGATGAAATCACCGACCTTCAGGGCGAGCAATTCGCCGATGGTGGCCTGTGCTTCGCCGAATTCGGCGGTGATCTCCACTTCGGCCGACTTGATCTGCTGCGTGAGCAGACTGACCCAGCGCTTGTCGGTCTCCATGGAGTCGCCTTGCAGCGTGGAGTACAGGATGTCGCGGATCGGTTCGAGAGTGGAGTAGGGCACGCAGATCTGAAGGTCGCCTCCCAGATCGCCGATCTCCAGGGAAAAGCTCGTGGCGACCACGATCTCGCCGGGCGTGGCCACAGTGGCGAACTGGGGGTTCATCTCGGAGCGCATGTACTCGAGGCTGAGCGGGTAAATGCTGCTCCAGGCCTTGCGGTACTCCTCGAGGATCACATCGAGCATGCGCTGAATGATGCGCTGCTCGGTCGCCGAAAAATCTCGGCCTTCAATCCGGTATTGCAGACTGCCGTTACCACCGAACATGCTGTCGATGACCGTGAAGACCAGCTTGGGGTCGCAGATGACGAGACCGCTGCCCCGCAGCGGCTTGACGGCCACCACGTTGATGTTGGCGGGTACTGCCACACCGCGCAGAAATGCACCGAATTTCTGGACCCGGATCGGCCCGACCGAAATCTCGGGATTGCGGCGCATGAAGTTGAACAGACCGATGCGCAGGTTGCGTGCAAATCGTTCGTTGATGATCTCGAGCGTGGGCATGCGCCCGCGCACGATGCGCTCCTGTTTGGCGAGGTCGTAGGGAATCGGTCCCTGCGGTGTGTCGACCGTGCCGGCGGGACTGTCGTCCACCCCCTCGAGCAGGGCGTCGACCTCTTCCTGGGAAAGAAACTGATCGGCCATGGCAGGTCTTATTGAACGATGAACGATGAGAAGTGAACCGAGCCCACCGGATTGGGGGGCGGCTCTTTCTTCGGTGGCCTGGGCTTGGCCTGTTTGGCATTGCCCTTGGACTTGGGCGGCTCAGGCTCCTCCTCGTCATCGGGCGGAATCCAGCCGATCTGCTTGCCGGCGGCCTCTGCAATCTCGAGGGCCAGTTGTTCCTTGCCCTCGCGGGTGACGAGCTCACGCGCTTGCTTGGACGAGATCAGCAGGAGAATGTCATTACGAACCGCAGGCATGCGATCAGCGACTTTCTGGTTGGCCTCCTTGCCTTCGACCTCGAGCACGATGCCGACCTGGGCGTAGCGCTCCGAGCCACCATCGGACAGATTGAC
>JBEELY010000047.1:0-3813 GCA_041167925.1 Pseudomonadota bacterium
GATGAAGCCGGCCTGCGCGGGCACAAGCTCGGTCCAGGCGGCCCAGGCCTGCAGACTTCTCGTTGGATGCTCACCCGACGCATCCGAATCCACTGCCTGCGCATCGAAGTAACGGCCCTCATGCGCCCTGAGGGAATCGTCCCAGGCCAGCATCTGCACCGGCAGGCCCAGGGGCTGCAGCGCCGGGCGCAGCACCTCCCGAAGCCATCGAATATTCTTGGCGCTGGCGCTCACCCAGCCCGTGCCCCGAGGAAACGGGCGCATGAGATCACCCGTCACGACGATGCGATTGAAGCCACTCATCCCCTGCCCCCGTCCTGACTATCCTCAAGCTGACGACGCAAGGCCGCCTTGTTGATTTTCTCCAGCGTCGAGCGCGGAAAGTCATCGACCACCCGGATCTCGCGCGGACGCTTGAAGTCCGCCAGTTCGCGGGCGCAGGCGGCCTCGATGGCACTGACCAGAGCGGCACGCGCAGCAGGGTCAGACAACACCCCCGCCGAGGCCGGCTTGACACAGGCCACTGGCACCTCGTCGAGCATGGGGTGGCGGCGACCCACCACGGCCACTTCCACCAATCCCGGCACCAGCATGATCACCCGTTCAATCTCGGATGCAGCGACATTCTCGCCACCCACCTTGAGCATGTCCTTGGAGCGATCGGCAAAGTAGAGCCAGCCGTCTTCGCCCAGGCGCACGCGGTCGCCGGTATGGAACCAGCCGCGCTCGTCAAAGGCGGCCGCCGTGGCCTGCGGGTTGTCGAGATATTCAGCAAAGAGCGACAGGCCGCGTACACCGCGCACCAGAAAATCACCAGTCTCTCCGGGCTCGGCCTCGCGCCCATCCACTTCAATGCGGATGCCGTACTCGGGCGCAGGCCGGCCCATCGACATGGAAGCATTCGGCAAATTCACCAGGCCCAGGGTGCCGTGCGTAATGGTCTCGGTCATGCCCCACCAGCCCAGGGTCTTGACCCTGTAGTGCGCATCCCAGGGCGGCTCGCACACGCCGGTACCCCACAGGCGATAGCGATGCTTGGGCACCTCCTGATCCATGAGCGCGCGCGGAATGAAGCCGATCACACTCGCCCAGGTACAGCCCTCTTCCATGGAAACCTGCCAGAAGCGGCTCGCTGAAAAGCGCGGATTGACCACCGCCGTGGCCCCAGCCCACATCACTGCCAGCATGGAGTAGGCCTGGGCATTGGTATGGAACAGAGGCAGGGTGACCATGTGCACGTCATCGGGCCGCAGATGCTCATGCTCCGCATTGACCCGCGCGCCCCAGAGCGCATTGGCATGGGTCCAGAGCACGCCCTTGGGCCTTGAGGTGGTGCCCGAGGTGTACTGCACGCTGAAGGGTGCGAGCGGGTCATGGGCTCGGCTCCAGAGTGCCCCCTGGCCCCCTGGCCCTCGCAGGTCAATGGGGTCGGCATCGATCGCCTCGAAGGCATCCGCAGCCGAGGGCGTGGCTGAACCCGCGTCATCCCCGTTGTCGGTGCGCGTGACCGCAATCCACTTCAGATCCCTGCAGGCCTGCTGCACCAGCGCTGCAAACCGGGGCTGCGTAATGCCAGCCACGCAACGGGCATGGCCTGCGAAATAGGTGAGCTCGTCGGCACTTGAACGTGCATTGGTGGTCACGGCCACCGCGCCCAGCACCGCGCAGCCAAACCAGGCAATCACCGCCTCGGGGCAGTTGTCCAGATGCACCAGCACCCGATCCGCCGGGCGAATGCCACGGGCGGCCAGTCCCGCTGCGAAACGCTCCAGGGTCTGGGCAAACTGCGCGTAGGTCCAGACCTGCCGCGGTCCCTGGAAGGGACGCCAGACCATGTAGGGATGGTCCGCCCGGCACCTGGCCTGAATGGCGATCAGAGTGCGGATGTCCTGACCCGAGAAGGGCTGCAGATGGCGCGAGGCGAAAGGCGCGCCGGGAAGGTCTGCAAAACTCGGATGCGGGGTGCTCATGGTCAAACTCCTGGTCTTGCGAATGACATGCTGGGCGCGCTAGGAGCCCGGTAAGTGCTCTGTACCCGGCGTGCTCAGCCAGGCCTCGAGCGCATGCAGATCTGCAAAGGGCGGCAGCGGATGCTCCTGCCCGCAGGCATCGACCTCATGCCGGTGCGCAAATGAGGCTCGGCGAATCCATGCCGCCTGCAAACCCGCAGCAACGGCGCCGCGCACATCCAGGTGCGGGTCATCACCCACATGCAGCACCTCATGCGCCGCCACGCCCGCCAGTTCGCAGGCCCGCACAAAGATGCGTGGATCGGGCTTGGCGCAGCCCATTGAGGCAGCATCGACCGAGCCATGAAAGTACGCGCCCAAGCCCACGCGCTGCACATCGGCATTGCCATTGGTCAGCGCAATCAGCCGATAGCGCTGCGACCACCGGGCCAGCACCGGAATCACATCCTCAAAGCAGTTCACTTTCTGGCGCGCAGCCAGAAACACTTCAAAGGCCTCCTCGGCCAGGGAAGGTGCCTCACCCACATGCACAAGAGCGCGCCGGATGCCCTCGCGCCGCATAAAGCTCATGTCGTGCGCGCGTGATGGATGCTCGGCCAGCAGGGCCTTGCGCGTTGCGGCACGAAACTCCTGCGTCAAGCAGGCGGCGGCTCCGGGTGCGTTCGCGGCAAGCCACTGCATGAGCTCCGCTTCGGCGGCGATCAGTGTCGGGCCCACTGGCCACAGCGTGTCGTCGAGGTCCAGGGTGATGGCACGGGGTACCGCATTCGGCCAGCGCTTGGGGGACGGCCTGTCAGAAGGAGCGATATGCATGCCCCGATTCTATGCGGCATGACGATGTGGGACGGCGTGTACCCTTGCGGGCTCCCATGCCCGTACCTTCCCTACCCTCGAACCCGCCAGCCCCACCGAGTGCTACGACCAGCGCTGCCTCGGCCTGGCCGGTCACGCTCTGGCTGGGCCTGGTGGTCGCCGCCGGCTCGGCGTCGGCCGCCGTGGTGCAAGTGTTGGCCCCGGCGATTGCTGAAGATCTTGATCTGCCAGGCGGTTTCGTGGGTTGGTACACCTCGGGCATCTGGCTGTCGATGATCTTTCTCTCGAGCAGTGTCGGGGGCCTGATGGCGCGCTATGGCGGCTGGCGCCTGTCGCAGGCCTGTCTGGTGCTGTGTGCACTCGGGCTGGCCTGCGCCACCACAGGCACTGCACTGGGGCTGGCCTGCGCGGCCATCCTGATCGGCCTGGCCCACGGCTTAGAAGGGCCAGTGTCCTCTCAGTTGCTGGTGCAGCATGTGCCTGCCGCCCGGCGGCCGCTGCTGTTTTCGGTCAAGCAGTCGGGTGTGCAGCTCGGTGCCGTGGCCGCCTCGTCGAGCCTGCCGGTGATTGCCGTGTTGGCAGGTTGGCAATGGGCCTGCGCCAGCGTCATCGTGGTGCTGGTGGCCAGCACGCTGTGGCTGCAGCGGGCCCACCGCGTGCATGGCGCCGCAGAGGGGCCGGTCGTACCAAAGATTGGCGCTGTTGAAGCCCTCAGGCGCATGGTGCGCTCGCGCGATTTGCTCCGTCTGGCGCTGGCCTCGGCGGCCTTTGCGGGCACGCAGGTCTGCCTGAGCAGCTGGTTTTCGACCTGGGCGGTGCGTGAGCGCGGCCTGTCACTGGTCGATGCCGGTCGGCTGCTGGCTGCAGCGCAAATCGGCGGATTGGTGGGACGCATTCTGTGGGGCTGGGTCGCCACGCGAACCGAGCGTGCAAGTGCGCTGCTGCGCATGCTCGGTCTGATCATGACGGCCTGTGGTCTGCTGCTGGGCACGATGGGCCCGAGCCTGCCGCTGATCGTGCTCTATCCGCT
>JBEELY010000054.1:0-6095 GCA_041167925.1 Pseudomonadota bacterium
TGGCTCAACACCGACGATCTGGCGCTCGGCGCCCATGGCGCGGGGGTAGAGGGCTGGTTCGACGGCCCTGCCCTGCATACCGCCTTCGTCAAGGCCGCCCGGGCGCTGGGCGTGCACTGGACCCCTCATGAGGTGCAAGGCCTGATCTTTGAAACTCAGCCCGAATCAGCCCAGGCCCAGGCCCACTCGACCCTGGCCGATCCCACCCGCGCGGCGGCTGAAGACACGGGCACCCGGCGCATCAAGTCCGTGCAACTTTCCGATGGCAGCACACTGGGCTGCGGGCAGTTGGTGAATGCGGCGGGCGCCTGGTCGAGCCGCCTGGCCCAGATGGCAGGCATCGCACTGCCGGTGCATGCGCGCAGGCGAACAGTCTTCGTCCTGTCGTGCCCCACCGTGCTGCCCGCCTGTCCGTTGGTCATCGACCCCCTGGGCTTCTGGTTTCGGCCGGACGGAATGAGCGGCTCGGGGCAGCGCTTCCTGATGGGGACGACACCCGCGCACGATGCCGATGACCTTCCCCTCGAGCCGCAGTTGCAGGAGTTTTCGGACGACCTCTGGTCGCAGCTCGCCCATCGCGTGCCGGCCTTCGAGGCCCTGCGCATCGAACGCGCATGGGCGGGCTACTACGAGATGAATCTCTTCGACCACAACGCCCTGATCGGGCCGCATGCCCAGGTACCCAACCTGCTCAGCATCACCGGGTTTTCAGGCCATGGCATGCAGCAAGCCGCCGGTGCAGGTCGGGGTCTGGCCGAATGGATCCTGCACGGTCGCTACAACAGCATCGACCTGTCTCCCCTGAGCCCGGATCGGGTGTTGCGCAACGCCCCCTTGTGGGAAGCCAATGTGATCGGCTGAATCGGTACCGGGCAGCACCTGCATGAGGCGGTGCGGCCCGCGGCAGCGAGACCCTCAGGTCCAGCCGCCATCCACCCCCAGCGACTGGCCGACCACGAAGTCCACCTCGCTGCTCGCAAACAGAACCGCCAGCAGTGCCGACTCATGGGGCTTTCCAAGCCGCTGTGCAGGCACTTCGCGGCGCAGACGCTCCTGAAAAGCCGGCAGGGCCTGAACCTCCGGACCATAGTAGGTCGGGTTCTCGACAAAGTTCTGCGCGATCATGTTGACCTGCACGTTGTGCGGCGCCACCTCGGCCGCGAGCGACCGCGCCCAGGCAAGCTGAGCCCCTCGCGCTGCCGAGTAGGTGGTGATGCGCTTCTGTCCGCGCAGCGCAGTGGAGCTGCCCATCACGATGATCTTGCCGCGTCGGCGGGCGATCATGCCTGGCAGCACCGCGCGCGCCAACCGGGGCAAAGGATCCACCAGATGTGCGAACACGCCCGACCACTCCTCGTCCGTGACGGCCGTGGCCGCGGTGTAGGGCGAGGGATAGGCAAAGTTGCACACCAGGACATCGACCTCGCCAGCACGCTGAACAATCTCCTGTGCGGCCCCGGGCGGCGCCACCGGGGCTGGATCAGCAATGATGGTTGCGCCATGCGCGCGGAAGGCCTCCACCAGGGGCGGTCCCATGAATTCGCTGCTTTGCGTGATCAACACGCGTGCGCCAGCCAGGCTGTCTCCGATACGCATGAGGCTTTCCTTATTGAAGGGGGTGCCCGATTGGATCATGAACCGGGCCTGCGACCCAAAGACAGCTTGCAAGATTGATGATTGATGTTTTAGCATCAATCATCAACCTACTGGAAGGCTGTCATGCGGACCACGCTCGATATCGCCGATGACGTTCTGTTCGCAGCCCGCGAAATCGCGCAACGCGAGAAAACATCCATCGGCCAGGTGATCAGCGAGCTCGCACGCCGTGCGTGCCAGGCCCCCGTGCATGTCGCCGACTCGGTCTCTGCTCTGCACTGCCATGAGCCTCTGGCGGCCTACGGCATCAGTCCGCTGCCTTCCAGAGGCGGGCTGGTCACCAATGAACTCATCGACCGACTGAGACAGGCCGAAGGTCTTTGATGCGGGCATTACTGGATGTGAACGTGCTGATCGCCGTGCACGATCAGGATCATGTGCATCACCGACTGGCCACCGATTGGCTGGGCAGGAATATTGAATCCGGATGGGCCAGTTGCGCGCTGACCCAGAACGGCTGCCTGCGCATCATGGCGCAGCCCGGCTATGCCAACCCGCAGCCCCTCCCTGTTCTGGTCAACATGCTGCAGCGCTCCACGCAATCCAGCAGCCATGCCTACTGGACGGACACCATCAGCCTGCTCGATGCTTCCCGCTTCGAGCATGGCCATATTCACAGCGCGCGCCAGCTCACCGACCTCTATCTGCTCGCGCTGGCGGTGGCCCATGACGGACGCTTTGTGACCTTCGATCGCCGCATTCCCTTCTCGGCGGTACGAGGGGCCAGTGAACGTCACCTGGTCGTGATCTAGCCTGATCTTGCTCGAGGTCTTAGGCTTTTCGCATCAAGCACGCCGCAAGGCAGGCACACCGTTCAGGCCAAGGCCGCCCGCTCCAGCTCGGCCACCATCCGGGCCACCCGATCCGCCAGGGTCTCGGTGCTAACCTGCTCGCGCAGCCGCTCCACCATGAGCGGAAAGGCAAAGGGCCCGGGACGCTCGAGCTCGACCCTCACTGGCTTGCGCGCGCGCAGGCGCGCCAAAGCCTCGCGTAAGCGACGCAGATCAAGCTCCTGCTCAAGCACTTCATTGCGGGCCTGGGCCAAGAGCAGATTGTCCGGGTCGTGATCGCGAAAGACCTCGAAGAACAGACTGGCCGAGGCCTGCAGCTGGCGTGCGCCCTTGCCTGCCCCCGGAAAGCCCTGGAACACCAGCCCGCTCACCCGCGCAATCTCCCTGAAGCGACGGTGGGCAAGCTCACCGGAATTGAGGCTGGCCTCGATGTCCTCCAGCAAGCCCGATTCGGCAAGCAGGCGGCCATCGCTCAAGCCGCTCCAGTCGATGGGCTCGGCACTGAGCAGCTCCAGCCCGTAATCGTTGACCGAAACCGACACGCTGCGCGGCAGGTCGCGCGCCACACGCCAGGCCAGCAGCGAACCCAGGCCCAGATGCACATGACGACCTGCGAAAGGGTAGAGAAACAGATGCCAGCCCTCGCGCGACTTCAGATGTTCAATGAGCAGGGTATCGGGGTCGGGCAGCTGCGACCAGGCCTGCTGCAGCCGCAGCAGGGGCGCCATGCGGCGCATCTCGGGGCCCTTGAAGGTACCCGCCTTCACCTGAGCCAGACGCTCGAGCACAGCATCAGCCATTTCGCTGGAGAGCGGCAGCGTGCCGCCATTCCAACGCGGTACGGCCCCTTTTCGCGTGCTTGAGCGACGCACCCAGGCGGTCATGTCGCGCACGCGTACGAGTTCAAGCAAACGCCCGGCAAACAAAAAGGAATCGCCAGGCTTCAGGCGCGCGATGAAGCCCTCCTCCACCGTGCCCACCGTGCCCCCGGTCAGGAACTTCACTGCCATGGCGGCATCAGCCACGATGGTGCCGATCGACATGCGATGGCGCCGGGCAATCCGTGCGTCGGGCACACGGCAGATGCCCTGATCATCAGGCACGACCCGGCAGTAGTCGGGATAGGCCCGTAGCGAGGAGCCACCGCGCATCACAAACTCCATGCACCAGGCCCACTCGGCCTCGGTCAGGTCAACATACGACGGGCAACTGCGTACTTCGTCAAAAAGCGCCTGAGGCTCAAAGCCCGGACCCGTCGCCACCGTGACCAGATGCTGCACGAGCACGTCCAGCGGCTTGCGCAGCACCCGACGCGGCTCCACGCGGCCCGCCGCCAGGGCGTCGCGGGCTGCGGCGGCCTCGAGCAGCTCGAAGGCATGCGTGGGGACCAGCGTGATGCGCGAAGTGCGTCCGGGCGAGTGACCCGAACGTCCTGCACGCTGAAGCAGGCGGGCCACGCCTTTTGCACTGCCGATCTGCAGCACGCGCTCGACCGGCGAAAAGTCCACGCCCAGGTCCAGGCTGGAGGTGCAGACCACCGCCTTGAGCTGACCCTCCTTCAAGCCCGCCTCGACCCAGCGCCGCACCGACGCATCGAGCGAACCATGATGCAGGGCGATTAATCCAGCCCAGTCGGGTCGGGCCTCGAGCAGGGCCTGATACCAGAGCTCGGCCTGCGAGCGGGTATTAGTGAAGACCAGCGTGCTTGCACTGGCCTCGATCTCGGCCACCACGGGCATCACCATACGGGTGCCCAAATGGCCTGCCCAAGGAAATCGCTCGATTGCCTCGGGTACCAGCGTATCCACCGTAAGGCGCTGCGGCTGCTTGCCCTGCACCAGTTGGCCGGGCAAGCCGGCAAGCAAGGCCTGCTGCGCCTCCTCGAGATTGCCCAGGGTCGCTGACAGGCCCCAGACGCACAGCCGCGGCTGAAGTTGGCGCAGACGGGCGAGCGCAAGCTGCACCTGCACGCCGCGCTTGCTCGCGATGAGCTCATGCCATTCATCGACCACCACCATGCGTACCGCGGCCAGACGCTCCGAGGCATCGGCCCGGGCCAGCATCAGCGACAGGCTCTCAGGCGTGGTCACCAGGGCCTGGGGCGGTGATCGGTCCTGCCGGGTGCGTTCGGCAGAGGGCGTATCGCCGGTACGCAGAGCGACCTGCCAGCCTGACGCGAGCGCATCGAGCGGTTCACGCAGAGCCGCGACCGTATCAGTCGCAAGGGCACGCATGGGCGTGATCCAGAGCACCTGCAGCCCGGTCGCTGCGCCCTGCCGCACCCCTTGCTGCGACGCGCCTATCGAAGATCTCAGCGCAAAGGCCGCCAGCGCGCCCAGCCAGACCGCCAGGGTCTTGCCCGATCCGGTGCTGGCATGCAGCAAGCCCGACTCACCCTGGCGGATTGCACGCCAAACGGTTCGCTGAAAGGCGAAAGGCGCCCATCCCTTGTGGGCAAACCAGTCATCGAGAGGCTTGAAGGACACGCGCGAACGAAAGGCAAGGGGCGAAAAGCCCGCGAGCCTATCGCATCGCGTCAGACCGGTGTCGACTCGGTACGACGCGATGGGGGCATGGCCACCGGAGCCGTGCCGGCCGGCAGCGCGCCCGCAGCCGACGAGACTGTACCGGGGTGCAGATGGCAGGCCACCATGCGGCCCGAGCCATCGCCCACCAGCGGCGGCATCTCGCTCTTGCAGCGGTCCATGGCCTGCGGGCAGCGGGTATGGAAGCGGCATCCAGGCGGGGGGCGCAATGCACTGGGCACCTCGCCGGTCACCACGACCCGCTCGCGGCGGGCCTCCACCGACGCGTCGGCGACCGGAATCGCCGCCAGAAGGGCCTGGGTATAAGGATGCAGGGGATTGCGATACAGGTCGTCGCGCGAGGCAATTTCGACAATCTTGCCCAGATACATCACCGCAATGCGATCGCTGATGTGGCGGACCACGGCGAGGTCGTGTGCCACAAAGATGTAGGACAGACCCAGACGCTCCTGCAGGTCCATGAAGACATTGACCACCTGCGCCTGGATCGACACGTCAAGTGCCGAGACCGCCTCATCGCAAACGATCATGCCGGGCTCCAGGGCCAGGGCCCGCGCAATGCCGATGCGCTGGCGCTGGCCGCCCGAGAATTCATGCGGATAGCGCTCGGCCATGTCGGGCAGCAGACCCACCGTGGAGAGCAGGCTGGCGATGCGCTCGCGATAGGCAGACTGATCGGAGTCCATGCCGTGCACCTGCAGCGGCTCGCCGATGATGTCCTTGACACGCATGCGCGGATTGAGCGAGCCATAGGGGTCCTGATAGACCATCTGCATGCGCCGGCGCACTGGACGCATGCGCTCGCGCGAATAGCCAGTGATGTCCTCGCCCTCGAAAATGATCTGCCCGGCGGTGGGCTGCAGCATGCGCAGCACGGCCAGGCCGGTGGTGGACTTGCCGCAGCCACTCTCGCCCACCAGGCCCAGGGTTTCACCGCGGCGCAGGTCGAATGAAATGCCATCGACCGCATGCACGGTGGCGACCTGCTTCTGAATGATCACGCCCTTGTGCACCGGAAAGTGCACCTTGAGGTCGCGCACGCTGAGGATGTTGTCTTCAGTCATCGAGGAAACACGCCTTGTGATGACGGGGGCCGATCTCG
>JBEELY010000078.1:0-7210 GCA_041167925.1 Pseudomonadota bacterium
GAATTCCATGTGGCAGCCTGAGGAAATGGCCTATGGCCTCAACGACAGCGGAGCCAAGGTTCTTTTTGCCGATGCCGAACGCATCGAGCGGCTGAGCCGTGCCCGACAGCGGCCCAAGGTGCAGCTGATTGCGGTGCGAACCGAAGCGGATACCGATGACGCGCCACGCCTGTCCACGCTGCTGGCCACCCTCGATGATCCCGCCAGTGAAGGCGGCGCCGATCGTGTGCTCATGCCGACTCAAGCCCCAAGCCGCGACGATCCCGCCACCCTCTTTTACACCTCGGGCTCCACCGGACACCCCAAGGGCGTGCTGAGCAGCCATCGGGCGATCCTGAGTTCGCTCTTTTCCTGGGAGCTTGACGGTCTTGCGGCGCTGCGCATGGAAGGGCTGGAGCCCCCTCCCCCGCCGGCGCAGCAGCCGGGAACCCTGTTGGGCGTGCCGCTCTTTCATGTCACCGGCTCGCATGCGGTGTTTCTCATGAGCTACCGGCTGCAGCGCAAGCTGGTGTGCATGCACAAATGGGACGTGGACGAAGGTGCGCGCCTCATCCAGACCGAGCGGCTGACCTCCTTTATTGCGCCCGCGGCCATGACTGGTGATCTGGTCAGGCTGTCACGCGATGGCCGCTACGATCTGTCCAGCCTGATCTCTGTCGGCGGCGGTGGAGCGCCCCGGGCACCTGAGCAGGTCGCGCAAATCGGCAAATCCTTCGGACAGGCGCTGCCTGGTACGGGTTGGGGCATGACCGAAACCAACGCCATCGGCTGTGGCATTAACGGCAAGGAATATCTCGAGCGTCCGGCCAGTTCCGGGCGCTGCTCGGCCGTCATGGAGCTCAAGGTCATCGATGATGCCGGCCGTAGCCTGCCTGCTGGTGAGCGCGGCGAGCTCATGGTGCGCGGCACGGGCATGTTCGAAGGCTACTGGAACCGGCCCGAGGTCAATGCCGAGATGATCGATGCCGAGGGCTGGTTTCGTACCGGCGACATCGCCTATCTCGACGAGGAGGGCTATGTATTCATCGTCGATCGCAGCAAGGACCTCATCATCCGAGGCGGCGAGAACATCGGCTGCGGCGCGGTGGAGGCGGCCATGCTCGAGCACCCCAAAGTGCATGAGGTTGCGGTCTATGCCGTGCCCGATGAGCGCCTGGGCGAAGAGGTGGGGGCCACCCTGCATGGCGCTCCCGACCTCGATCTTGAGGAGTTGCGCGGTTTTCTGAACAGTCGGCTGGCCCGCTTCGAAGTGCCGCGGTACATTGTGGCCAGTCCACAGCCCCTGCCCCGCACGCCCTCGGGCAAGATCCTCAAGCGCGAATTGCGCGATGAGGCGGTGCGGCAGTGGTTACCTGCACAGGAGACACGGCCATGACCACCCCCACGCCCAGCATCCCGGGCTATGACATCGCACGTGTAGAGGCCTGGATCGGCGCTCACATTCCCGAACTCGCCCCGCCCTTTCACTGGCTGCGCCTCGAAGGCGGTCACTCCAACCTCACCTACAAGCTCACCGATGCACGGGGTCGAGAGGCTGTGATTCGCCGACCGCCCATGGGTGAGCTGCTGCCCAAGGCCCATGACATGGGCCGCGAGTGGGCGGTCATCAAGGCCCTGGGATCCACGCCCGTGCCGGTGCCTGCCGCCTACGGTTTTTGCGAAGACCCCGAGGTCACTGGCGCTCACTTCTATATCATGGGGCTGATTGACGGCCACCCGCTCTACAGCGCCGACGACACCCGCAAGTGGGTGCCTGAGGCCAACCGCCAGCGCATGGCCGAATCCTTCATCGATGTGCTGGCTGACCTGCACACCGTGGATGTTGATGCGGTCGGGTTGTCGGATCTGGGCAAGAAAGACGACTACATCGGCCGTCAGCTCAAGACCTGGTATCGCTCCTGGCTGGCCTCGGCGGGCCCTGCAGACTATGACGATCCCCGCGCCCATGCCCTGCAGAAATACTTTCTTGAGAACATGCCCGATCAGGGGCCGGCGCGCATCGTGCACGGCGACTATGGCCTGCACAACACCCTGATCGGACCGAGCGGTGCGCTGGCTGCAGTGGTCGACTGGGAGATCTCCACCCTGGGCGATCCCCTGGCCGATCTGGCCTATGCGCTCAATCAGTGGTTCGATCCTTCCGACCCGCCCAACCCCCGCGTAGAACCGCCCACCTCGCTGCCCGGCTTTCCGCGCCGGCCCGAGCTGGCCGAGCGCTATGCCCGGCGCACGGGTCGCGATCTTTCAAGGCTCGATTACTACGTGGGCTTCAATCGCTGGAAGTCCGCCGCCATTGTTCATGGCGTGTATGCCCGCTATTGCGAGGGCAAGAAGAGCACCGAGGGGGTGAACATGCCGGGCCTGAAGCTGGCGGTTGATCAGTACCTGATGCTCGCGGACCAGGCGGTGGAGCGACTGGAACGCGGAAGCCGCTGATCTGCAGGGCCGGCGCATCCAAGACCCGCACGCCGGGCCTCAAAGGATCTTGCCAGGCCGCCTCAGCGCACCTCGGCCGTCATCAACGCACGCCAGCCATGATCAGCCGGTTCTCGCGCCAGCGGCCCCAGCGATAGTACGCCCAGGCCAGCAAGGCCGAGCTGAGCGTGCCCGCCGGAAAGCTCCACCAGATGGCCGCCTCATGCAGCCAGGGCTCCAGGGCCAGGGCGCAGGGCACCCGGAAAATCCACATGGTCACGGCAAAGATCAGGGTCGGTGCCATCATGGCCGAGTTGGCCCGCACCACCGCACACAGACTTGAAGTGATGCCCAGCGCGATCCAGCCCCAGAGCACGATCGCATTGATCTCGCGGGCCTGAGCAAGCATCTGGCCTCCGCGAGGCACAAAGAGGCCAAGCAGCGCATCTTCGAGCAGATAGACCACGGCGGTAGCCAAGGTGGTGAGGCTGACACCCACAATGCAGCCCCGCCAGGCGATGCGCTCCACCCGAGGCCACAGCTGGGCGCCAATGTTCATTGCAGCCATGGCCGTCATGGAGGAGGCCACCGCCGAGGCGGGCATCTGCACATAGCCCCAGAGTTGGGCGGCCGCGCTATAGGCGGCTGCGGTATCCGCGCCATGGCGGTTCACCAGGCCCAGGAGCACGAAGTAAGCGCCCTGCACCAGTACCGATTCGAGCGCCATGGGCGCACCGCGGCGGGCCATGCGATCGACCAGCGGCCAGTGCGGCACGAGATGCCGCAACTGCGGGCCGCGCAGGGCAATCGGGCTGCGCTTGCGCATGAGGGTGAGCACCATGGCCACCAGCGCAATGACGTGAGCACTCCAGCCCGCAATCGCCGCGCCAGCGATGCCCAGTCCTGGAAGACGCCCGCTGCCTGCAATCATGAGGGGCGTGAAAATCAGCGTCAGCCCGATCCAGACCAGATTGAAACGAAACGGCGTACGCGCATCCCCTGTGCCGCGCAGCATCATGAGCATGACCACGTACACAAAGAAGGTCGGCATGGTCATGCAGACCCAGCGCATGTAAGTGATGCCGTCGGCCAGGCTTTCCTGGGGCATGTGCATGCCCTTGAGCAGCATGGGCGTGAAAATCCAGCCCAGCAGCGCCATCAGCAGCCCGAAACCGAAGGCCGTGCTCACGGTGGTGCCCACCACCCGGCGAATGCCCTGACGGTCCCCTGCACCGAGGGATTGGCCAATGGCCACGCCGGCGGAGGTGCCCAGACCCATGACCGCACCCATCACCATCCACATGAAAATGGTGGTGTTGGCGACCGCTGTGAGGGCGTATTCACCCAGCTCCCGGCTCACCCAGAGGGCCGCCCAGGTGCCGGTGAGGGCATGCAGCAAATTGGTAGCAAGCAGGGGCAGGGCAAACCGCACCAGGTTGGGTGCGATCGGCCCTTCGATGAGGGCCTGCTCGCGGGGCGAGCGCGCAGCCGAGGGGCTGCGCGCGGTCGCCTCGCCAGTCACGCGAGTGACTTCAGACGATGGCCTCAGTTGCGCCAGACGGCGGCCGAAGTCACATCGTCTTCACCGCCTTCGAAGCGGCGCAGCTCGTTGCGACCCACCACCAGGTGGTGAACCGCATCGGGGCCGTCAGCAATGCGCAGGGTACGCTGCTGGGTATACATCTCGGACAGCGGCGACCACTGCGAAACACCGGTGGCGCCGTGCATCTGGATGGCGTCATCGATGATCTTGCAGGCACGCTCGGGCACCAGGGCCTTCACCATGTGCACCCAGATGCGGGCTTCACGGTTGCCCAGCACGTCCATGGCCTTGGCGGCCTTGAGCACCATGAGGCGCATGGACTCGATCTCGATGCGGGCGCGCGAGATGATCTCGATGTTGCCGCCCAGATGCGCGATCTTCTTGCCAAAGGCCTCGCGCGACAGGCCGCGCTGGATCATGAGGTCGAGGGCCTTTTCGGCCGAACCGATCGAGCGCATGCAGTGGTGAATGCGGCCCGGGCCCAGACGCACCTGCGAGATCTCAAAGCCACGGCCTTCGCCGAGCAGCATGTTGGTCTCGGGCACGCGGACATTCTCGAAGCGGATGTGCATGTGGCCATGCGGGGCGTCGTCATGACCAAAGACGCACATCGGCCCAAGGATGGTCACCCCGGGGGTGTCGATGGGCACGAGGATCTGCGACTGCTGCTTGTGCGGCGGGGCATCCGGGTTGGTCTTGACCATGGTGATCATGATCTTGCAGCGCGGATCGCCGGCGCCCGAGATGTAGTACTTCTCGCCGTTGAGCACCCAGTCGTTGCCTTCCTTGTGGGCGCGCATGCCGATGTTCTTGGCATCCGACGAAGCGCGATCAGGCTCGGTCATGGCATAGGCCGAACGGATCTCGCCACTGAGCAGGGGCTTGAGCCAGCGCTCCTTTTGCTCGGGGGTGCCCACGCGTTCGAGCACTTCCATGTTGCCGGTGTCGGGTGCCGAGCAGTTCATGGTCTGCGAGGCCAGACGGTTCTTGCCAAGCTCGGCAGCGATATAGGCATAGTCGAGGTTCTTCAGGCCTTCGCCGGTTTCGGCATCGGGCAGAAAGAAATTCCACAGCCCTTCTTTTTTGGCCTGATTCTTGGCCTCTTCGAGCACGTCGAGCTGGCCCGGGGCGTAGCTCCAGCGATCGGCACGGCCTTCGCCGAGCTTGTGGAATTTGACCGACATCGGATCAACCACATCGCGCACGAAACGCTTGACGTGCTCATAGAGCGGTTGTGCCGACTCGGACATGCGCAGATCGTTGAGATCGTCCGAGGGGTTCATGGCGAAGGCGTTGCCCTTCGGCTGAACGGCGGAAAGATTACCCATGCTTCTCCTCCTGATTCGGGCAGCCTTTGCCGCCCTGATGGCCGCTTGTTGCGGCCGTGTTGTTGATCAATCCGAACCCGTACTCTACCGCAGGCCTGCTGCCTGCGCCGCCTCCAGGCGCAGGCGTTCGGGCGAGCCCAGCACCTGTCGGTTGAAACCGATACGCTTGAACCAGTAATGCAGGCCCACCAGATCGGTGAATCCCATGCCGCCATGCACTTCGGTGCTCGCCTTGGCCACTGAAGTGGCCACCTCCGACAGATGGGCCTTCAGGTGGCAGGCCATGCGGTGAGCCTCCTCAGGCATCGCCTCAAAGGCATGCGCCGTTCCCCAGAGCAGCGCACGGGTGGGCTCCAGATCGGCTGCAGCCTGGGCGCAAAGATGCTTGACCGCCTGAAAGGACCCAATCACCCGACCAAACTGCACCCGCTGGCCGGCATAGGCCACGGCCTGATCGATCATGTTGGAGGCCGCACCCAGCGAGTCGGCGGCGAGCAGGGTGCGGCCGGCATCGAGCAGCAAGCGGCACACCGCCTCATTCGCACCAGGCAGAGGCTCAGCCTGCACGCCCTCGAACACCAGCTCGCCGGTGGGCCGGGAGCGATCGACCGTCTCGAGCCGGCGCACGGTGAGCCCGGGTGCGCCTGCCTTGACCAGATGCAGCCCATGCTCGGCATCGGCCACCAGCCAGGCCTCGGCATCGAAGTCCAGCACATAGCGGGCGATGCCATGCAGCCGGCCCTCGCGACAGTGCACGCCGCTATCGGCGCGAAGCCCGGCGAGTTCGGAGAGCGCAGCGCCCATGCGACGCCGACCACTGGCCAACTCGGGTAGCCACTGGCCCTGCTGGGTCGCTGACCCAGCCCTCATGAGGGCCAAGGGAACCAGAACGGCCTGAGCAATGAAGGGCACCGGTGCCACGGCATGGCCCAGGGCCTCGGCAGCCACGCAGGCATCCAACATGGCGAGCCCCGTGCCGCCCTGCTCGGGCGGAATGATCAGCCCGAAGAGGCCGAGTTCGGCCAGGCCATCAAAGAGGTCCTGGGCATGGCCCTCGCCAGACTCGGCAAACTGCCGCACGCGTGAGAGCGGGCAGCGGGCCCGCAGAAATTCATCGAGGGTGTCGCGCAGCAGTTGCTGCTCGGAGGACAGACCAAACTCCATGTCAGGCTCCCGCGATCTGAGGCTCGCGCGGCATGCCCAGCCCGCGCTCGCTGATGATGTTCTTCTGGATCTGATTAGTGCCGCCACCAATGATCAAACCCAGGTAGTACATGTAGTGCACCTGCCAGGACCCCTCGTCCTGAAGCTGCGGATGGCTGCCATAGGCCAGGCCCCGCTCGCCCATGACGTCGATGCCCAGCATCTCGAGTTCGTGCCGCAGCTCGGTGCCCTGCATCTTGACCACCAGGCGCGCGAGCTCCACTCCCGGGGTCTGGTTCAGGTCAGCCGACAACAGACGAAGGTCATGCTGCTGCATGGCCAGGATGCGGCCCTGCAAGCGCATCAGACGGTCGAGGTACTGAGGCTGGTCGATCAGACGCATGCCATCGAGAGTCTCGGTGCGCATCAGTTCGATCAGGGCATTCAGGCGGGCCTGTGCAATATTGGGGTCGGCCAGCGAATTGCGCTCATTGCGCAAAATGACGTTGGCCACCTTCCAGCCCTCGCCGCGGCGACCCACGATCTGGTGGGCCGGCACGCGCACATCCGTAAAGAACACCTCGTTGAAATTGGCGTTCATGGTCATGTCGACCAGCGGACGGATCTCGATACCCGGGGTATCCATGCGAAACAGCAGAAAGCTGATGCCCTTGTGCTTGGGCGCATCGGGCTCGGTGCGCACCAGGCAGAAGATCCAGTCGGCCAGATGCGCCGTGCTGGTCCAGATCTTCTGGCCATTGATGACCCAGTGATCGCCGTC
>JBEELY010000102.1:0-5113 GCA_041167925.1 Pseudomonadota bacterium
AACCGGTCGCGCAGGATGACCGCCTGCTGGTTGGCGAAGATGGGAATGCCCAGATCGCTGTTGGCCGCAACCGCGTCCCCCTTGTGAATCGCCCAATCGAAGCCGGCCATGCCGTTGTTGCGCTGGATGCCGGCATTCTGAACCATGATGTCGTCGCCAGACTCACCGTCATAGTCGGTGTCCCCGCCACGGCCATTGAGCACATCATGACCAATGATGCTGCTGTTGAAGAAGAGCTCCGAGTTTTCGCCGGCCAGGCCGTCGAAGCCTGCGCTTCCGTCACCACCCTCGATCCAGTCGTCGCCTTCATTACCCTTCAGGAAGTTGCTGCCGCTACCGCCCTGAATGAAGTCATTGTCCAGACCCCCGGTGACGTCCTTGTCATCCTGCGTTCCGATGATGAAGTCCTGACCCTCGCCTCCGAAGAGCAGATCCAGGCCATTGCCGCCGCTGATGAAGTCATGGCCTGCGCCGCCCTCAATCACGTCGCCAAAGTCGGAGCCCTGATCGGTGATGATGTCGTTGCCATCGCCACCAAAGAGATGGTCATTGCCCAGACCGCCCTCGATGTCGTCATCGCCGCCATCACCCCAGGCGGTATCGTCGCCGGGGCCAGACACCAGGACGTTGCGGGCGTTGGTGCCACCCAGAACAATGTGGGCTTCACCGGTGTAGCGCAGGTTCTCGAGGCCGTTGGCCAGGTTGCCGTCGCCGTCCGAGCGCTGAACCAGAGGATTGAGCGCTGCGACCAGAGGATCGGCATGCAGGGGATCCTTGCCTTCAGCGTCCCCGTTGTAGTCGCGCTGCCGATTGACATCCACTTCAAGCGTCAGATCCGGGGTCTGAAAGAGGTTGGCCGCCACGTGGGTTGAGTTCGGGTTACCCAGGTCGGTGTTGCGAACCACCAGGGCGCCAAAGGAGTCGGCCTCGAGTTCGTTCAGCAGGTTCATGCCCTGCGTGCGGCTCAGGTAATAGAAGCGGTCGCCTGCCTGAAGGCGCTCCATCTGCACTTCAAACACATGGTTGAAGGTGGTTCCCAGCATGCCGCCGAAGGGGATCTTGCGCTCGGCCAGTCCGCCAATCCAGAAATCGACATCGTTCAGACCGCCAAGCGCCCCGCCTGCAAAGGCTCCGGTGGCATGCAAAAAGTCGACGCGGTCCGCGGGGGCCTGATCGCCACCCATGACCAGAGACCAGGCGGCATCCCGCTTGGCATCAACAGTCGTCGCTGAGGTCAGGCTGGCGTGCGTTCCGTAGGCCGCGATGAAGTTCACCACCGACACCGGGTTCTTCAGGAACTGGGCGAATTCCGCCCAGCTGGCGTAGGGCTTGAGCGTAGCGTCCTGGGTGGCCTCAAAGAACTGACGACGGGCCTCGTTCAGGGAGGGCACGCCGGTCTCGCGGCCGCGGGCGATATTGAGCGCACCCAGGTCCAGGGGTAGACCCACCAGGTTGTTACGCAGCGCGCCGGTGGTGAACTCATCGATCTCGTTGCCGGTCTGTTGCGACATGCCACGGATGATCGCGCCAGCGGCCGTGTACGCATCCACCTGCTGCACCACGCCATTGGCATCGCGCAGGTTGTTGAACTCCACCGGATTCAGGAAGGCCTCAATGAGACCAATGTGGTCGGTGGTGCTGCCGTCCAGTGAAACACGGTCGACCGTCTCGTTGAGCATGGAGTGGCCGAAGCGATAGACGACATGCGCAAACTCGGCCACGATGGCCGGATCGACCGTCGGGTTGTTCGAGAACACAAAGGGATCCACCGTGGGCGAAACGGCCCGCGCAAATTGCTCGAACACCAGGTGCTGATAGACCATCTCGGTGCTAAAGCGACCCGCCTGGAACAGGCGGGCGCCATCCCAGACCAGGGCGGCAGGGTCGGCGGGCAGCGCGTTCACCGGGGTCAGCAGCCACTCGTTCAGGAAGGCCAGATCGCCCTGGGCAGCACTTTCAAGAATCACATCCTTGATCTGATCAACCCGCTTGTTGTGCTCGCTATGGAAGACGGTATGCACCGCGGTCAGACCGATGTTCTCGTTGCCGCGTCCGTCGCCCACGATGAAATGACGGTCAAGGAGTTCGTTGTCGTATTGCGTCATGATTCCGAACTGGTTCGGAAACAGCGCATTGCCGGTGACGGCATCGGCGTCCGCCGTCGTCGCAACCATCGGCGTGCCGGGGTTGCGGTCATGGTCGACCATTGCAGGCGCTGCAGTGTGGGCAATATCGGCAAGAAAGACTGCGCCCGACCCCATTGCACCTGCTGCAGAAACGGGCGCCGTCAGGCTGCCTTCGAGCAGCGTGGGCGGATCGCCAGGCAACACCAACTGCGGAAGACCGTTCGCGCCAGGCGTGAACTGGCCATAGGCGTCGGTGGCCAGCAGAGGCACCGAGTGCACATGGAAGTCATTGAGCACAATACCCAGCATGTCGCGGGCCTGTGCCTTGATGTCGGCCCAAGTGGGCGGGCCACCGGCGGCGCCCTCGAGCATGTGCCCGGTATCGACCGGTTTGCCATCGACCAGAATGTATTCCCTCAGAAACACCTGATGCGAGGGATGCGAGGTGTAGACCTGGTTGAGGTCGATGAAAGGAGAAGTTTCGTTGCGATGCTCACGCACGTCATCGGCCGTGCCCACAACGCCATCCGGCCCAGCCTGGTTGGTGGCGCGAGTTAGCACCATGAAGTTGGTCGGTGAACCGACCTTGTAGAGGGGATCGTCCGGCTGCAAGGGAATGTAGACCTTGCCGCTACCCCCCTTGCTCACCATGTCCAGGCCATGGTCAAAAAACTGGCCGAACAGCGTAAAGAACGAGTTATAGGGCGCAGAGGCACCGTCGCTCGCCACGTTCAGAATCAGCACCGAATCACGGTCGATCGTGAGTCCGTGCTGGGCGATCAGTCCGTCCAGAACATTCTGAGCCGCCGCCCGGTCTGCGTCCGTCGTTGCAGCGCCCACGGCCATGAAGGCACTGTGAACGGCATCTGCTGCTCCGGCCGGATCGGCGTGACCACCGACCGTCAGGGCCGCCACGATCGCCGCCTTGTTGCCCAGCGACTGGTCGGCCACCAGGTTGCTGATAATCCGGGGATCAGCATCGACCACATTGCCGACCGTGGCGTAGTTGGTGTTGGTCAGTGCGGGTGCCGAGGGGCCAAAGCTGAGTCGGTCACCATCCTGTTCATTGGTGAAGCGGGTGGACAGCATGCGGGGCATGAGCTGAAATGCCGCGCCGCTCTGCTGCTGGCCAGGGAGCAGGTTGTTGTATTCGCCCGTGACAGTACGCAGGCCCAAAGGCAGCACCTGCGGGCTTGCAATCGCGGTGCCCTGGGCTGCACCAGACACCAGAGTCAACAGATCTTCGCCCGCGGCATGGCGCTCGGCGATCTTGATCTGCTTGAGGATGTGCTGCAGATCGTGCTTGACGAGTGAGAACATGAAATCACCTTGATGAGCTTGAAGGATTGAGGGGCGGTTTGCCCTGGGAGCACATCGCTATTAGTGCAACCACCGTGCCATCAAGCACTGGTGCGGGTTTCCAGCCAGTTCAGGCGATCCTGAACCGCGCACTGATCTCGCTACTGCACGGGCCTGTCACAGGCCTGCTTGTGATCAAATGCGCACTCGCCGTGCCCGAACTGGCCCCTGCGACCCTTCTTCACTCCATGGACCCGCCTTGAACTCTTCTTCCTCACTCGTGGACCTGAGCGTCCAGGACGGCATTGCCCGGATCTTGATGAACCATGCACCCGTCAATGCAATGACGGTGGACCTGCTCGACGCACTGCTCGCAGCCTTCGAGCAAGCCAGTGCAGACGATGCCGTGGATGTGATCGTACTGGGCAGCGCGGTGCCCGGCCGATTCAGTGCCGGCCTTGATCTCAAGGCCTTTGCTCAGGGCGACTGGGAAAACAGCCGTGCCCTCCTCGAGCGTCTTTACACCCGGTTTACCGATCTTCAGTTCAGGCTGGGCAAGCCTTCCATCGCAGCCGTGAATGGCACCGCCCGCGGCGGGGGCATGACGCTGGCCATCTCATGCGACATGATGGTGGTCGAGCAGGGCGCCACGCTGGGCTATCCCGAGATCGATGTCGGCGTGATTCCCGCGATTCACTTCACCCACCTGCCGCGCATCGTGGGCAGGCATCGGGCCTTCGACCTGCTCTTTACCGGGCGCACCTTCGGCCCCGAAGAAGGCCATCAGCTGGGCATCGTGACCCGGGTGGTGCCGCAAGGCGAAAGCCTGAGTCAGGCGCTCGCTCTGGCCCGGGTGCTGGCCGACAAGCCCCGGCGCGTGCTGCGCATGGCCCGCGACATGTTCATGCGTGAGATCGATTCAGACTACCGCAAAGGGGTCGCCGCAGCCGTTGAGAACTTTTGTAATGTGGCCCAAACCCGGGAATCGCGGGAGGGCATTCAAGCATTCGTCGATCGCCAGGCCGAGCGCGCACGCGCCCGGCCGGACAAACCCCGCGCCTAGCGAGCCGCGGCGCACGACAGAACCCGATTACCGGCCCTGGAACTCCGGTGCGCGCTTTTCAACAAAGGCCCGGGCGGCACCCTTATGATCTTCGGTATCAAAGGTACGGATCATGTGAATGGCCTCGCTGTCCAGAACCTGCGACAGCGTGCCCTGCAAGCCTGTATTCAGGTTGCGCTTCATGTAGCCCACGGCCACCGTCGGCAGGTTGAGCAGTTCTTGGGCAAAGGCCTGTGCAGCCGACTCAAGTTGTTCATAAGCCACCGCGCGGTTGACAAGCCCGATCTTTTGGGCCTCTTCGCCGCTCACCACCTGAGCCGTAAAGTACATCTCGCGGGCCTTGGCTGAACGCACCAGGTGATTCAGGAAGTAGCTGCCGCCAAAGTCGCCAGACAGGCCAACCTTGGAGAACGCGGTGGTCAGCTTGGCATCGTTTGCTGCGATACGCATGTCGCAGGCCAGTGCAATGGACAGCCCTGCGCCTGCGGCCGGGCCGGGAATCACCGCAAGCGTGGGCTTGGGCATGTCGTGCAGCCAGCGCACGGCTTCCATCCGCACGCGCAGGTCATGCACCTTCTGGTCGAAGGTCATGGTCTGGGGTGCCCCTGCAGCGCGTTGCGCAAAA
>JBEELY010000368.1:0-2673 GCA_041167925.1 Pseudomonadota bacterium
CTCGATGACCGCTACTCGCGCGTCGAGCGTTACATCGAGCGGACCCTGGATCTGTCGGCGATGCCCGAGTGGGGCTCCTATTCCGTGCCTCCCCGCATGGTCGATGAGGCGCATCGACAGATGCTCGAGATCCATGGCCGTGATGCCGCCGATGTGCCCGAGCCCTATGCAGCCGCCTTCATGAACTGGTCGAATGATCCCTACGGTGGGGGGGCGCACTTCTGGAATGTCGGTGCCCGAAGCGAGGAAGTGAGTCGTCGCATGTGCAAGCCAAGAGAGGACCTGCCGGTCTACATCTGTGGCGAGGCCTGGTCGCGCGCGCATCAAGGCTGGGTCGAGGGGGCGCTCATCAGCGCCGAGATGATGCTTCAGACGCATTTCGGCCTCGATGACCCGAGGTCTTAGTGGCAGGCGCCGTCCGCACCTCGCCGCCTCCCGCTTCCGACCGGCCGTGCCATAATCACGGGTTCGTCGGGGCGTAGCTCAGCCCGGTAGAGTGCTTGCTTTGGGAGCAAGATGTCGCACGTTCGAATCGTGTCGCCCCGACCATCCCGCGCCTGTCAGGTTGCGGTATCATGTATGGCTTCCCGACCGGTCTGCGCTGCCCGTAGCTCAGCTGGATAGAGCATCGGCCTTCTAAGCCGAGGGTCACAGGTTCGAGTCCTGTCGGGCAGGCCAATCACTGCGCAGTCGATTCAGGTTCGCGAGTGTTCTGGTCTGGTGTGTTTGGTCGGGGGAGCTGCCCTTGACCCGGTGGTGGCTGTAGCTCAGTTGGTAGAGTCCCGGATTGTGATTCCGGCTGTCGTGGGTTCGAGTCCCATCAGCCACCCCACCCAACCCTCTCAAGACTTCAAGATGTCATTGGACAAGGTCAGGCGCGTCGCGCTAGAGCCACGGCGTGCGCCTGCAGTGATGAAACGCATGCCGGACCAGTGATAGTTCGAGCATGAAGCGCTGAATTGAGTTCGCGCTGCGCTCCAGGCCCCCGCTGCGCCTGTGCCCTGCGCTACATCTCGAGATTGTCGATCAGCCGGGTCTGTCCGAGTCTTGCAGCAGCCAGCACGACGAGCGACTGCGGCCTGAGCACATCGCCAACATCGGCAGGCTGTAGATCCACACGCCGACGGATGGCGAAATAGTCCGGTTGCCAGCCATGCGTCTGAAGATGCTCGCAGGCCTGTTGCTCCAGGGCTTGCAGTGCATCGGAGAGTTCTGCCGCCTCCGCATCGCTCGCTCGGCGCGGAGCGGTGTGCCCCCTCGGAGATTCACGGGCCATCGTTGCACGCAGCGCATGGATACCATCGCGTGCCCGACTCAGCTGGGCGTTCAGCCGTGCGGCTTCAGTCCGCTCCGCGGCACTGAGGTAGCCATTGCGAGAAGACAAGGCCAGGCCATCGGGAGCGCGGGAAGTTTCTCCCGCAATGATGTCGATGGGCATCGCAAACTGCTGCACCATTTGCCGGATGAGCATCAGCTGCTGATAGTCCTTCTTGCCAAAGACCGCCACGCCAGGCTGCACGCACTGAAAGAGCTTGAGCACCACGGTGCACACACCCACAAAAAAGCCCGGGCGGAAGTGGCCTTCCAGAATGTCGGCAAGTTCGGCAGGAGGGGCCACCTTGAACACTTGCGGCTGCGGGTAAAGTACCTGCTCATCGGGTGCAAAGAGATATCCGCAGCCTGCGCTGCGCAGCAACTCGCAGTCGCGCTCGAAGGTGCGCGGGTAGGACTCGAAGTCCTCGTTGGGCGCAAACTGCAGGCGATTCACGAAGATGCTGGCCACCACCGGGCGGCCGCTGTCGCGGGCCAGGCGGATGAGGGACAGGTGCCCTTCATGAAGGTTGCCCATGGTGGGCACAAAGGCGGGCGCAGACTGGCCTCCCAGGGCCTGTCGCAGTTCGGAAATGGTTTTGAGGATCTGCATGGGGGCGCAACGCTAACACGAAGCGGTTCACTTCCAGGTGCAAGCCAATCACGCAGAGGAGATGAAGAGATGAAGAGGGGACAAGGCGATGAGTGATCAGAAGTCAGCCCTTGCACAAGACAGCGATGACCGTGCTGAGGCAGGCCCATCAAGCCAGGGGCGCTTGCCGAGGTTCCGCAACAAGGTCGCCATCGTGACGGGCGCTGGCTGCGTCGGGCCGGGATGGGGCAATGGGCGGGCAATCACGGTGGGCCTGATCGAAGAAGGCGCCAGGGTGCTTGCGGTGGATCGTGAGCCCGAACGGCTCGCGGAAACGCTGGAGCGCGCGGGCGCCGCACGCGCGTCCATCCAGACCCATGTGTGTGATGTCACCTCGTCCGCCGACGTGGCCGGCATGGTCCAGGCCTGCCTGGATCATTTCGGCACCATCGACATCCTGGTCAACAACGTGGGCGGTTCGGCGGCCGGTGGCCCTGTCGAGCTGAGTGAAGACAGCTTCGATGCCCAGATCGACCTCAATCTGAAAAGCGTCTTCCTGAGCTGCAAGCATGTTCTTCCCACGATGCTCGACAAGCGCTCTGGCGCGATCGTCAATATTGCATCGGTGTCGGGTCTGCGCTGGTCGGGCAATGCCCAGGTGGCCTATGCCGCGACCAAGGCAGGAGTGATTCAACTCTCCCGGGTGGTGGCTGTGCAGCATGCGGCGCAGGGCATCCGGGTGAACACGGTGGTGCCTGGCCAGTTGCACA
>JBEELY010000398.1:0-2743 GCA_041167925.1 Pseudomonadota bacterium
GAGGCTTGGGCGCGCTGCTGTCCTTTCATATGGGCCTGTTCCATATGCGCGAAACCAGCACCCTGCTTGCCGCGATGCTGATTCTGGTGACGTTTGTCGATCTGGCCTCCTGGGTGCTGCGCCGCCAACTGCAACGCTAGCGTTCAAGCCAGCACCTTCAAGCCGTGCTTCTCGACGATCGCCAGGAGCTTCAGCGCCATCCCGCTCGGCCGCTTGGTGCCAGCTTCCCACTTCTGCACCGTAGATTCGCTGGTGTTCAGATACCGCGCGAAGATCGGCTGGCTGACATGTGCCTGCTCCCGGATCCTTTTGATGCCCTCCGGGCTGATCTCAGGGGGCGTCGCTAAGCAAGACTCGTCGAAATCACGCAGGGTCGCCTTGTCAATCGCCCCTGCCCGGTGCAGCCCCTGGGCGGCGCTATGGATGGCCTCGAACGCATCGCTCTTGAACTTCGGCTTAGTGGTCATCGATCAACTCCATTAGGTCACCCGCATTGACAGCTCGGGCAAGTTCAGAAGGACTCGTCTGCGCATAGGACTGGGCAAGACGGCGGAAAGCAATCAGTTCATCCGGGTCGATGTTCGACCGATCCTTCTTCGCATAGAGAAAGGCGAACACCCAAAACCGCCCGCCTTTTGCCAGGACGATCGAGCGGTGTTGGTTATCGTTCAGACGCTTTTTGAAGACGCCACCGCCAAGGTCGTCGGCCTGACCCCTCATTGCCTCCCGTGCAGCCTGGAGCAACGCGCTGTCTCGGATGCGCGCCTTGCGAGCCGCCTTGGAAAACCAGGCGGTTTTGAAGACTGGCGGATTTTGATCCGAAGACATACCTAAGTCTAGCACCTGGTCCTACCAAATAAAAGAGCGAAGATCGCATGCGAATCAAGTACTACGGCTTGGTACCAAGGTGCGCACCCTCTTGCGCCTGAAGCAAGAGCTCAATGATCAGTACGCCATCTATCACGGCGTGCACTGGGCGCGCGCGGACCAATCGGGCTCGGTCTACGGCGAGATCGACTTCATCGTGGCCAATGCGGCGGGGCTGCATCAGCCAGCCGAACGCTTATGACCTGCTTGCCCAAAACTTCATCGAACTCAGCCCGAGGTTTGAGGACACCCTGCACACCCTGATCATCGATGAGGGTCAGGACTTCGAGCAGGCCTGGGCCGAAAGCCTGATGCGCATGACGCGCAGAGATGCGCGCCTGCTCTGGCTTGAAGACCCGGAACAGGCCATCTACGACTGCCCCGCAATCGAGCTGCCAGGCTGGGTGCGTCTGAGCAGTCCGGTGAATTACCGCTCGCCGCAACGCCTGGTCGAATTTATCAACTGGCTGGGCTTGACCGATGAGCCCGTCGAGGCGGGCAGCGTGGTGGTGGGCTTTGAGCCGCACTGGATTGTTTACGAGGATTCAGCCTCGCCTCTTGCGGAGACGGAACAGGCGGTCGTTCATCTTAGGGAACAGGGGTTCGATGCATCGAATATCGCTGTGTTGAGTCTGCGAGGCCGGGAATCAAGCCGGATTGCGGGCCGAGCCGGCCCGCAGCAGCTCGCCGGAATCGCCGTGCGCCGCTCGGTGGGCTTTGACGCAGACGGCAATGCCCTATGGACCGAGGGCGAGTTGCTCGTGGATACGGTGTTCCGCTTCAAAGGCCAGGCCGCGGATGCCGTGGTGATCACGGAGATCGACTTTGAAGCGTTCACAGTGCGCGAGCGGCGACGCCTCTTTGTGGCACTGACACGTGCGAGGCTTCAGGTGGTCTTGGTGACCTCGGACAGGGCCTCGAGGGTTCTGGAAGACAGGCTGGGATCCTGAGCAGGAGAGACCCCGTTCGGGTCTAGCGAATACAGTGGGCTCACGTCGATGAGCAGCGAGACAGCTCGATACCCTCCTGGGCCGCCCGGTCCAGAGCGCCCACGCTTGTAAGATCACCCAATTCAGGACCTGCATCAGAAGGCCTGCAATAACAATGGATGCGTGGCGTGTTGCCAATACCGAGGAGAGCGAGTGTGACCAAGACCATTGAACTGATCTTCGATTTCGTCAGCCCGAACGCCTATCTGGTGTGGAAACCGCTGCGTGCACTCGCCGCGCGACAAGGGGCTCAACTCAAGGTCACGCCAGCCTTCCTGGGCGGGATGCACAAGCTGACCGGCAATGCGCCCCCCTTCATCCGCGATGCCGAAGTCAAGGGCAAGAATGCCTATGCCCGTCTTGAAATGGACCGCTTCATCGCCAAGCACGGGTTCACCCGATTCAAGATGAACCCCAATTTCCCGTTCAATTCGGTCAACCTGCTGCGCATGCTGCTCTCTCTGGAAGGCGATGATCAGATCCGATTCATCGAGGCAGTGAACCCGGCCATCTGGGAGGAGCAGCTCGACGTTACCGACGGCGCTGCGCTGTCGGCCGTGCTCGCCAAGGCCGGCTTCAATCCAGAGGCCCTCGTCGCTGCGACTCAGGACGCAGGTATCAAGCAGCGCCTGATCGACAACACCGAGAAGGCTGTGGAGCGCGGCACCTTCGGAATTCCGACGATGTACATCGGCTCGGAGATGTTCTTCGGCAAGGAGCGACTCGGGCAGATCGAAGAGATGCTTGCATCTGCCTGAGCGCGTCGAGAGATGAAGTAGATGGTGTCTCCTGGCGAAATTGTGCAAAGACCTATTGTTTTAAAGTCAGCTGCGCGTGTTCAACCCAAGTCGCGAGCCATGGAGATCACTTCACTCAGGCGACCCGCA
>JBEELY010000479.1:0-13648 GCA_041167925.1 Pseudomonadota bacterium
CGAAGCCCTGGCCACGCTGGTGGTCAACAACATCCGCGGCATCCTCAAGACCGTGGCAGTCAAGGCCCCTGGCTTTGGTGACCGTCGTAAGGCGATGCTCGAAGACATGGCCATCCTCACCGGCGGGACCGTGATCGCCGAAGAGACGGGCATGACCCTCGAGAAGGCCACCCTGCAGGATCTGGGCCGTGCCAAGCGGGTCGAGATCGGCAAGGAAAACACCACCCTGATCGACGGTGCAGGTGACGCCAAGAACATCGAAGCCCGCGTGAAGGCCATCCGTGCCCAGATCGAAGAAGCCACCAGCGACTACGACCGCGAGAAGCTCCAAGAGCGCGTGGCCAAGCTCGCCGGCGGCGTTGCCGTCATCCGCGTCGGTGCTGCCACCGAAGTCGAGATGAAAGAGAAGAAGGCACGTGTCGAAGACGCCCTGCACGCCACCCGTGCAGCCGTCGAAGAAGGTATCGTTCCTGGCGGCGGCGTAGCTCTGCTGCGTGCCCGCGCAGGCCTGAAAGTCAAGGGTGACAACCCCGACCAGGACGCCGGTATCAAGATCGTGCTGCGCGCCATCGAAGAGCCCCTGCGTCAGATCGTGGCCAACTGCGGCGACGAGCCCAGCGTGGTGGTCAACAAGGTCCTCGAAGGCACGGGCAACTTTGGCTGGAACGGCGCGGACGGCTCCTATGGCGACCTGGTCGCCTTGGGCGTGGTCGACCCCACCAAGGTCACCCGCATGGCCCTGCAAAACGCAGCCTCGGTCTCCAGCCTGATGCTGACCACTGATTGCATGATCGCCGAAGCCCCGGACGACAAGCCTGCCGCTGGCGGCATGCCCGGTGGTATGGGCGGCATGGGTGGCATGGGCGACATGGGCATGTAAGACCAGCCCGGTCTGTACTTCGGCCTTGTGCCGATGTGCCCAGAAAAAAGGCCCTCGCAAGAGGGCCTTTTTTCATTTCTGCAATCGCTGAAACACCCGATCAGCCCAGCGCACCCAGATGCAGCCAATCCTGCATTCATGAGTCGCGCTGATTCAGCGCCGTCCGGGAAACAGCACGCAGGCCATGGCACCCAGCACGCAGACCAGGGCCACAAGATCGGCCCAACCCGGGATCTCACCGAGCATCGCCATCCCTGAAAAGACACCGACCACCGGGATCATCATCACCGAAAGGCTGCTGGCCACCGGAGGCAGCTGGGTGGCCAGCCGAAACCACAGCAGTTGAGAGATCCCGAACACCATGACGATGTTGTAAAGGATCGCCCACCATTCAATGGCATTAGGCCAGCGGGTCCATTGATCATGCTCTAGCGCGATCGCAACCACGCCGCAGAACAAGACCGAAATCAGCATCATCCAGAATGAAAGCACCACCACCGGCACTTGCATTCTGCGTCGGCGCATCAATTGCGTTCCATAGCCCCAGATCATGGCGGCCACCAGCATCAGGATCATCCCCAGTGGGCGCCCTGAAAGCGCCTGCCATTCATCAGCCAGGAGCAGGGCAATGGCGATCGCCGCAGCCAGCAACCCCCAGCCCATGCGCCCTTGCGGACGATCCTTCCAGATCCACCAGCCCACCAAGGCCGTCCAGACCGGCATGGTGTAGCCCAGGATGGCAGCACGGCCGGACGACAACATCTGCACGGCATAGATCGACAGGACATACCAGAGGGTCATGTTGGTCATGGCCAGCGAAAAACACTCGCGCCAGTGCTCACGCGGCAGACGCACGCCATGCCCCTGAACGCGTGCGATCAGCCAGAGCAGAGGAACGCCCCCCGCCATGCACAGGGTCCGGAAACTCAGCGCCGGAAAATCCGCCACGCCGATCTTCATCACCGGCCAATTGATCCCCCAGAGCACGGTCAGCAGCACGAGCAGTGCCGTGTCCTTGCGGGAAAGCAGGAAAGCACCGCTCACGGACGCACCGCCCGCCGCGCTACACTGCCCCGCCATGAGCCCGATCCCATCCATCCCCCCCGCACGACCCGACTTCTCATTGTCCCTCAGACAGGCCTGGCAGCAGCGCGCTTCCTTGCTTTGCGTGGGTCTCGATCCCGACCCCGAGCGTTTTCCCGCCCATCTGGCGGGCCGCCCTGATGCCATCCTGACCTTCTGTACGGCGATCGTCGATGCCACCGCTGATCTGGTGTGCGCCTTCAAGCCCCAGGCTGCCTACTTTGCTGCGCATCGGGCGGAAGACCAGCTCGAGGCGCTCATCAGGCACATTCATGAGCGGCATCCCGAGGTGCCGGTCATTCTCGATGTCAAACGGGGCGATATCGGCTCAACTGCAGAGCAATATGCGCGAGAGGCCTTCGAGCGCTATGAGGCCGATGCGGTCACTGTCAATCCCTACATGGGCTTTGACACCATTGAGCCCTGGCTGGCCTGGCCGGGGCGTGGCGTCTTTCTGCTGTGCCGCACCTCCAACCCAGGCGGCGCCGACCTGCAGATGCTCGAAACCGACGGCGAACGCTTGTTCGAGCGGGTGGCCCGGCTGGCTGCCGGCCCCTGGAACACCACGGGCCAACTCGGCTTGGTCGTGGGCGCGACCGTGCCTGCCGAGCTGGCCCGTGTTCGATCCCTGGCTCCCGAGCTGCCGCTCCTGGTTCCAGGCATCGGGGCGCAAGGCGGCGATATCGAGGCCACCGTGCAGGCCGGCCGCAGCCGTCATGGTGACGGCATGGTGATCAATTCCTCGCGGGCGATTCTGTATGCCAGTCGCGGCGAAGACTTTGCGCAGTCTGCCCGACGTGTCGCGCTTGAGACCCGCGATGCGATCGAGGCCTGCCGCCGCAGGGCCTGAGTGGCGGATCATGAGCGTTCCATCAGGAGAGTGAGCCGTCCAACATGCGCGTCCTGATCGCCGAAGACGATTCCGTGCTTGCCGACGGTCTTGGCCGGGCCCTGCGCTCCACGGGCTATGCGGTCGACTGGGTGGCGTCGGGGGCGCAGGCAGATGCAGCGCTCAGCGCCCAGCAGGCCTATGACCTGGTCATCCTGGACCTTGGTCTGCCAGAACTTCCCGGGCTGGAAGTTCTGCGTCGACTGCGAGCACGTCGCTCGCTTGTGCCGGTGCTGATTCTGACCGCGGCGGACTCCGTGGATCAGCGCGTCAAGGGGCTTGATCTGGGTGCCGACGATTACATGGCCAAACCCTTCGCTCTGTCCGAACTTGAAGCGCGTGTCCGTGCCCTGGTCCGCCGATCCATGGGCAGCGGTTCGTCAGCAATCGAACTGGGGGCGCTGGTCTTTGACCAGACCAGTCGTACCGCCCTGCTCTGCGGACAGACGCTCGAATTGTCTGCCCGTGAGACCGGCTTGCTCGAAGTGCTGCTGCAGCGGGCTGGCCGTCTGGTCAGCAAGGAGCAGATCGTCGATCACCTGTGCGAATGGGGCGACGAAGTCAGCACCAATGCCATCGAGGTCTACATGCACCGGCTGCGCAAGAAGCTCGAAGGTGGGGGTATACGGATTGCGACGGTGAGAGGGCTGGGCTATTGCCTTGAAAAGCCCGCAGCACTCGCGCGCTCCGGTACTCACGACCTCGGTCCGGAATCGGAATCCTGAGCCAATGTCAGGCACGTTCTCGCCTGCACGGAAAGTGGCACAGCGCTGGCGTGAGCGGATCGAGCAGAGCCAGCCACGCGAGGAGCAGCGCTCGCTCTTCGGTGAAATTCTCGACTGGATGTTCGCCCCCATGGTGCTGCTGTGGCCCCTGTCGGTGCTGCTCATCCTGCCTCTGGCCAGAACCCTGGCCGATGCCCCTTTTGATCGCGCCCTCTATGAACGCACCGAGGGCGTCGTCAGGCAGTTTCGGCAGACGCCTTCGCCGGGCATGCTCACAGCGCCGCGCAGCTCGGCGCCGAAACTCCTTCCTGGTGCGATCGGCGGTATCGATGAGGATCTCGTGCTGCAGGTCATTGCACCCAGCGGCCAGTTACTCGCCGGGGCGGCTGACTTCCCTTCTCCCGGTCTGTATGACTTTCCGGAACCGGACCGCATCAAGCTACGGACGGTCACCTACCGGGGTACCGACATGCGGGTCGGCTATGCCTTTGTTGACGATGGGCGCTCAGAAGACGGGGCGACCACGCTGGTGCAGGTGGCCGAACCCCTGGAAGACCGCAATCGACTGACCAATGAGATCATCAAGGGCGTGATTTTTCCGCAGTTGCTCATCCTGCCGATCTCGGTATTGCTGGTCTGGTTCGGTCTATGGCGTGGGCTTGCGCCGATCCGGGCCCTGCAGCAACGCCTTCGCGCCCGCACGCCGGAAGACCTTTCTCCGGTGGACTGTCGGGGGACCCCCGAAGACATCGTGCCTCTCATCGATGCCTTCAACGAACTGCTCGGCCGCATGCATCAGAACCTCGAGAGTCAGCGCAGATTCATTGCGTCAGCCGCGCATCAAATGAAGACCCCCCTGGCTGGGATGCGGACACAAAGCGAACTGGCTCTGCGCGAAACCGATCAGCGCGAGCTCACTGAACGCCTGCAGCAGATCTCACTGGGCTCACAGCGCGCGACCCACCTGATCAGCCAGCTGCTGTCTCTGGCCCGTACCGAAAGCCCGCAGCAACTGGGCCCGCGCATGCCTCTTGATCTGGCCAGCCTGACTCGTGAGGCGCTGTCCGCGTGGATCGATCAGGCCTTCGAGCGCGCCATCGATCTGGGATTCGACGCGCCGCAAGGACCTGCCCTGGTCAACGGCCATGGGGTGCTGCTTCGCGAACTGCTCAACAATCTGGTCGACAACGCGCTGCGCTACTGCCCTCGGGGCTCGACCATCACTGTTCGTGTGCAGGCAGGACCAAACGAAGTGGATCTCATCGTCGAAGACAACGGCCCGGGCATTGCGCCCGCCGAGCGCGAGCATGTCTTCGAACGCTTCTATCGTGTGCTGGGCCATCAAGCCGATGGCAGCGGCTTGGGGCTGGCCATCGTCCGAGAAATTGCCCAGCAGCATGAGGCCACCATCACCATCACCGACAGCGAACCTGACGGCGGTGCCTGTTTCAGGATCCGCTTCCAGGCCTTCTGAGCTTTGAGGCCGTTGCGCGCTTTGAGGCCGATGCGCGTTTTGAACTTTGACGGGATTGCCGATCTCAGGCTACACTCTCGTCCCTTCGGCGAATTAGCTCAGTTGGTTAGAGCGACGGAATCATAATCCGCAGGTCCGGGGTTCGAGTCCCTGATTCGCCACCAAAATATCCAGCAACAGGGCTGCCCGCTTCATCCGGCGGCCCTGTTTTTTTTCGCCCAGGCCTGCCATGCCCCTCTGCCTTCCCTCAGCCAGCCTTCTGGATCGTGCTGCAGTCGAATCGCCGCGTCGCCGTCTGCTCGCGGGGGCGGCAGCAGCACCGATGATGGTCGCTGGCCTTCTGGCCACCCGCACGGCGATTGCGCAAGGCGGAGCAGGCGTTCAGGGCAACTGGCCTGCCAGGCCGATCCGCCTGATCGTCCCGTTTCCTCCGGGAGGTCTGATCGATCAGATGGCGCGCCTGCTGGCGCCGCGCCTGGCCCGCGAACTCGGGCAGCCTGTGGTCATCGACAACAAGCCCGGGGCCGGCGGCAATCTAGGCGCCGCCGAAGCAGCCCGTGCCAGCGCAGATGGCTACACCCTGCTGATGGCCTCGCCGCCGCTCACGATCAGCCCGGCGCTTTATCCCCGACTGCCCTACAAGCCCGAACAGATCGTTCCTGTGGGCATCGTCGGACGCGTGCCCAATGTGCTGCTGGTCAGTACCAAGAGTCCGCTGCGTTCGGTCGACGACCTTCTGCGTGCGGCGCGCCAGGCTCCGGGCAAGCTCAACTACGCTTCCAATGGGAATGGCACCTCGCTGCACCTGAGCGCTGAACTGCTGAAGGCAAGCTCCGGCACCTTCATCGTCCACATCCCCTACCGGGGCGCTGCGGCGGCCGTGACCGGTCTGATCGGGGGCGAGGTGGATTTCATGTTCGAGAACCTGCCTTCGGTGCTGGGCCAGATCCAGGGTGGCGCGGTACGAGCCCTGGCAGTCACCACGGCCAGCCGCAGCAAGGTGCTGCCGCAAGTGCCGACTCTGGCAGAAGCCGGTATCGCCGACTTTGACGTCAGTGCCTGGTTTGGCATGGCCGCGCCTGCGGGCGTCCCCGCGCCCGTTCTTGAGCGTATCGGCAAGGCGCTCGAGAAGGTCGGCACCGATGCAGAGCTGGTTCGCGAGATTGAAGCCAAGGGGGCCTCGGCAGGCTGGCTCGATGCCCAGGGTGCAGCGCGCTTCATGAGCACCGACGCTGCACGCTGGAAACGCGTCACCGAGCGGGCCGGAATCACGCTCGACTGATCAGACCCGAGGGCCGGGCAGCCGCCATCTCCTGAACACGGCCAGCATCCGAAGACCCGCGGTCAGGGTGAGCGTCATCAGAATGACAGCCCATTCGGGCCAGCCCGCCCGGTCCAGACCGAGACAGGCCCAGCCGCCTGCAAATGCACACACCGCATACGGACGCTGGTCGCGAAAGACCGTAGGGATCTCGTTGCAGACAATGTCGCGCAACACGCCGCCGAAGACACCGGTCACCACGCCCATCAGCACCACCACCAGGCCGGGCAGCTGGGCATCCAACGCGAGCTGGACTCCGGAGGCCGTAAACAGCCCCAGCCCCACCGCATCAGGCCACTGGATCGCGCGCTCGGTCAGCGCATGATGTCGGGTGCGCATGACCATCATGGCCAGCAGACAGAGTGCCAGCACGCCCCAGAGCATCTCGACATGCTGCACCCAGAAAAAAGGCCTGCGGTCCAGCAGCAGATCGCGCAGCGTTCCGCCGCCGAAGGCGGCCAGAAACCCTACGGCACAGATGCCCACTGGATCAAGCCGCTTGCGCGCCCCCTCGAGCACGCCCGAGAGCGCGAAAGCCGCGGTAGCCACCACCTCTCCGCTCAGACGGGCCCATTCAAACCAGTGATCGGGGGATGGCACGGTGGGACGGGCACTCCGCAGTCAAGGGCAAACCCTGGAGATCCAGGACACACCCGCACAAGACACCAACCGCATTATTGCGCCTCAAGCTTGATGGATCGGGCAATGGCGCGAAACTTCGCTGTCTGCGTCTCATACTCGCGACGCGCCTCGTCCAGCGACATCATGGCTGGAACATCGCCGCCGATCTTCTGAAGTGCAGTCTTCACGCCAGGGTCGGTCATGGCGCCGGCCAGCGACTTGTTGAGCGACTGCACCACGGGTTCGGGCGTGTCGCGCCGCACGAAGAATGCTGTCCAGGTATTGAAGGCGAAGTCCTTGACCGACTTGCTGTCATTGACCGTCGGAAACTTGCGAAGGAACTCGGCCTCGACCTTGCCGGAGGGCGCCATCGTGGCAATCACCTTCAGACGCCCCTGGTCCGCCATGGCCAGGGTGCTTTCGCCCACCACAAAAAAAGCCAGATCGACGTTCTCACCGCCCATGTCCTGAAACATCGGCGCACCGCCCTTATATGGAATGTGCGTCATCTCGGCTCCGATCAGCTGCGCGAAGTGCGCACCGACCACGTGATAGAAAGACCCGATGCCGACGCTGCCGTAAGAGAGCGGCTTGCCTGCCGCAGCCTGTTTGCGGGCCAGTTCGACCAGCTCGTCGATCGTGTTGGCGGGCAATCCTTTGCGCGCCAGCACGGCCATCGGAAAGGCGCCAATCATCTGCACCATGCGCCAGTCCTCGGCCTTGTACTTCACCGAGGACAGCACCATAGGGGTCAGGATGAGCTCGTTGGGCGACCCCTGGTAGAGCACGTGGCCGTCGGCCGCGGTATTGAGCACCTTCTGTGCGGCAACCGACCCGCCGGCGCCTCCGAGATTTTCAACGATCACGGGCTGCCCAATGCCTTTGGACAGCTGTGGCGCCACGATCCGGGCAATCACGTCTGACAGCCCCCCCGCCGGATAGGGCACCATCAGACTCATGGTGCGGGAGGGAAAAGACTGCGCGGCAACACCACCAGCGAAGACCAGCAGAAGCGGAAGGCAAGCAAGGCGCAAGAGGGCAAGCAGGCAAGGCATGGACATTTCCTCAAAGAACGAGCCTGAACGACATGCTGCGAGAGCAGACATGATGAAAGAACGGACAGCCATGCTAGGGCCCACATGCACTTTATTTCAAATGCATTTATTTTGAGTTTTCGATGCATTCAATGCATGATTAAGCGATGACCCTGGTCCAGCTTCGCCACTTGCTGTCTCTTGCCCAGACCGGCTCTTTCCGGCGCTCGGCCGAGACGCTCTTCATCACGCAACCAGCGCTCAGTCGAAGCATCCAGGCCCTCGAGTCCGAGCTCGGACAGGCCCTCTTCGATCGGGTCGGACGTCGCACCGAGCTCACGGCCTTCGGACAAGACGTTCTCGCCCGAGCCGAACGTCTGGTGGCTGAGGCCGAGCACCTCAAAGAAAGCGCGCATCGGCATCGTGAAGGCCTGGAGGGTCGATTGCGGGTGGGTCTGAGTTCGGGTCCTGCTGCGGTTCTGGCGCCCGCGCTCATCCGTCATCTGGTCACCCGCCATCCTGGCGCACGGCTCGAAATTCTGCAGGGTCAGTTCGAGCAACTCGAGCAGGGTTTGCGAGAGCGCCGCCTCGATGCGCTAGTGGCCGATGCCCGTCTCATCGCGCCCTCGGCGACCCTGTCCGTAGAGCCGGCCGGTGAACTGAGGGGCGCCTTCCTGTGCCGCCCCGGACACCCTCTCGCAAAAAAGCGTGCACCGCTGCGCTTTTCTGCGCTGCTCGACTATCCGATCGTCACCTCCTTCCTGAGCGACGAGATCAATCGCCTTTTGCTTGAGCGATACGGCCCGCAGGCCCATCTCGACGACCACCTGAGCGCGCGCTGCGAGAGCCTGGATACGCTGGCGACTGTCGCTCGGGCCACCGACGCCATCATGCTGGCGGTGCGAGCCTCGGCGCCTGATTTGCATGAGCTCACGCTACGCCCTGCACTCAACATCAGTGCGCGCTTTGCGCTGGTGACCCTGCCGGGCCGCTCTGAGCCGCGCCTGCTTCAGGTCCTGCGCACCCTCCTGCGCCGCACCCTGCACGACTGACCAGCCTTCATGGACATGGGGGGTCAATCCCGGGCGGCATGACAGAATCGCTCGCTTTGTCGTCAGTCATTCCGCGCAGGCCATTCCCCATGAATACGAACTCCAACAAGGTCGATTCCAACCCGGCGCAGGTCGGCCTGATCGGTCTGGGCGCCATGGGCGCTGGCATGGCTGCCTCCCTGCGACGTGCCGGCCATCAGGTGCATGTCTTTGATGTCCGCCCCGCGGCGGTTGAACAGTTCGTCCGGGAGGGCGGGCAGGCCTGTGCAAGCCTGGCCGAGCTCGGTGCAGCCTGTGACGTCATCTTCAGCGTGGTGGTCAATGCTGCGCAGACCGAAGCGGTGCTCTTCGGATCGAGCGACGGGCAGCACGGCTGTGCCGCCAACATGCGCCCAGGAAGTGTCTTCGTCATGTGCTCAACGGTCGATCCGCATTTTTCGATTCGTATGGAGCAGGGCCTGCAGGCCAGAGGGCTGGGCTATGTCGATGCGCCCATCTCGGGCGGCGCCGCGCGTGCTGCGGCCGGTCAGATCACGATGATGACGGCAGGCCAGGACCAGGCCTGGGACAAGGCCGAGCCCTTCATGAGGGCCATGGCGGCCAAGGTCTATCGGCTTGGAAGCCAGGCGGGGGCAGGGAGCAAGGTCAAGATCATCAATCAGCTGCTGGCCGGCGTTAATATCGCAGCAGCAGCCGAGGCCATGGCCCTGGGCTTGCGCGAGGGCCTGGATGCCGAAGCACTCTATGAGGTCATCACCCATAGCGCGGGCAACAGCTGGATGTTCGAGAACCGCATGGCGCATGTGCTGGCCAACGACTACACCCCGCTCTCGGCAGTCGATATCTTCGTAAAGGATCTTGGGCTGGTGCTCGATGTGGCACGTGCGAGCAAGTTTCCACTACCGCTCTCAAGTACGGCACATCAGATGTTCATGCAGGCCTCCACCTCGGGGCATGGCGGCGAGGACGACAGTGCAGTCATCAAGATCTTTCCCGGCATCCGTCTGCCGGGTCACGACAAGGAAGGCGCCTCATCATGAATATCCTGATCACGGGCGGTTGCGGATTTCTGGGTGCGCGTCTGACCCGAGCCCTGCTGGCGCGCGAGCAATTCAGCCTGGCCGGACGGCCACCCGCAACGATCAGGCGCATTGTCCTGGCCGATCGCATCGATCCGCCAGGCGATCTCGCGGCCGATCCTCGCATCCTATTCGTCAGGGGCGATCTGATCGAACAACTTGCGTGCGAAGAGCTACCGCTTGCGGAGATTGATGCGGTCGTTCATCTGGCGGCTGCCGTCAGCGCCGAGTGTGAAGCGGACCTCGACCTCGGACTGCGCAGCAACCTGCAGGCCACGCTCGCGCTGCTGCAGGCCTGTCGCGCCCTGCCTCGCGCGCCGATGTTCGTGTTTTCGAGTTCGCTTGCTGTATTCGGCGGCACCCCGCAGCAGCCACTGCCCGAGCGGATTCAGGACGACACCCTGCCCACCCCGCAGGGCAGCTACGGCAGCCAGAAATTCATGTGCGAACAGCTGGTGGCCGACTTCGGTCGCAGAGGCTGCATCGATGCCCGCAATGTGCGACTGATGACGGTCTCGGTGCGCCCGGGCCGCCCTAACGGCGCGGCCTCGGGCTTTTTGAGCGGCATGATCCGAGAGCCGCTGGCAGGGCTGCGCGCCACCGTGCCCGTACCGGCCTCGACCCGCGTGGCTCTGGCCTCGCCCGGGGCCACCATTGCCGGCCTGGTGCGTACGCTCGAATGCCCGCTGCAGCAGTGGGGTGCCCGCACTGCGGTCAACTTTCCCTCGGTGTCGCTCACGGTGGGCGACATGGCGCAGGCCTTGCGCACGGTGGCCGGCGATTCGGTCCATGCCCTCCTCGACTGGGATGTCGATCCGGCCATCGAACGCCTGATCAGCAGTTGGCCCGGAAGGCTTGAGACCGTTCGCGCACGCAGTCTCGGCCTGCCCCAGGACGACAGTTTTGAATCGATCATCCGCGATTACATCCGGGAAAACCCGGCTGCCATCGTACGACCCGCCTGAGCCTGCCCATGCTGCTTGGATGCATTGCTGACGACTTTACCGGCGCCACTGATCTGGCCAACAACCTGGTGCGCGAGGGCATGCGGGTTGTTCAAACCCTGGGCATTCCTGACAAGCCCCTGCCCGACGAGCCGATCGATGCGGTGGTTGTGGCCCTCAAGAGCCGCACCATCCCTGCGCCGCAAGCTATCGAAGAATCGCTCGCAGCACTTCAATGGCTGCGCTCGCAAGGCGCGAAGCAGATCTATTTCAAGTACTGCTCCACCTTCGACAGCACGCCCGCAGGCAATATCGGTCCGGTCGCAGAGGCCCTCCTGCAGGCGCTTGGCACCGACTTCGCAATCGCCACCCCCGCCTTTCCTGACAATGGCCGAACGGTCTTCAAGGGGCATCTGTTCGTGGGCGACCTGCTGCTGAGCGACAGCGGCATGCGCGATCATCCGCTCACCCCCATGACCGACGCCTCTCTTGTGCGCGTGCTGCAGGCGCAGTGCACACGCAAGGTCGGTCTGATCGATCATCGTGTGGTGGGCCAGGGCGCCCGGGCGATCGAGGCACGCATCGAGGCCTTGCGCACGCAAGGTGTCGCCCTGGCGATTGTCGATGCGCTCTGCAATGAGGATTTGTTCCAGATCGGGGCTGCGGTTCGCGAGCATGCGCTGATCACGGCAGGATCGGGCGTCGCGATCGGCCTGCCCCGCAACTTCGGACTGCAGCCCTCCCCGCAGGCAAGCCTGCTCGCGCCACCCTCAGGACGACAGGCCATCCTGGCGGGCAGCTGTTCGCAGGCCACTCAGGCGCAGGTCGCCGATTTTCGTGCCCGGGGCGGCGCATGCCTGTCCCTCGACCCGCGTGCCCTGGCGGGCGGCGAGCAGGCGATGCGCCTCGTGGTTGAGCAGGCCCTGCGATGGGCACAGACCCAAGGCGAGCACCCCATCCTCATCTACTCAACCGACACACCCGAGGCCGTACGCGACGTGCAGGCCGACCTCGGCATTGCGCGGGCGGGCGCGCTGGTGGAGCAGGCCATGGCCCAGATCTGTACAGGCCTGATCAATGGCGGGGTGCGCCAGCTGGTCGTGGCAGGCGGTGAAACCTCCGGCGCCTGTGTGCAGGCACTGGGCCTGAGTCTGTTGCGCATCGGTCCACAGATCGACCCGGGCGTGCCGTGGTGTCAGGCGACGCTGGCCGATGGCAGCGTGCTTCATGTAGCCCTCAAATCGGGCAACTTTGGTGCCACCGATTTCTTTACCCGCAGCCTGACTCTGCTGACCTGACATGCGCCTGCATCGCCTTCGCGAAGCCATCTGCCGGATCGGTGAAAGCCTCTTTTCCCGGGGCTATGTGCATGCCACTGCCGGCAACATCAGTGTCCGGCTCAGCTCTGAGGAGGGTGGTGGTTATCTCATCACGCCCACCGACGCCTGCCTGGGCCGGCTTGATCCGGCGCAGCTCTCTCACCTTGATGACGAACTCAGGCTGCTTTCGGGCGAGCGGCCCAGCAAGACCATCGTGCTGCACCAACGCATCTATGCCAGCGCCACCCGCTTCGACCCGGCCACCCGCTGCGTCATTCATACCCACAGCACCCATTGCGTGGCGCTCAGTCTGCTGGGAACGTCCAGGTCAGGAGTGGAATCCACTGCGCAATCCGATCCGCCTTCCGACCAGGACTGGATTCCACCGATCACGCCCTACTTCGTGATGAAGGTGGGGCATGTGCCGCTGATCCCCTACCACCGGCCTGGGGATCCTGTTGTTGCAGACCGGGTTGAGCAGGCCATCCTGCACTGGGGTGCCCGGGGCGCGCCGATCCGGGCGGTGATGCTCGATCGACTCGGACCGAATGTCTGGCATAACTCTCCGCAGGCTGCCATGGCAACGCTGGAAGAGCTTGAAGAAACTGCGCGGCTTTGCCTGATGACGCAGCCACGCCTGCCGGCGCAGCGGCCCGCCAATAGGCCTGAGGGGAGCCAAGCCCCTAAGGGGGACCAGGCGCTTCAGGCACTGGATGCGGCGCAGATCGACGAACTGCGCCAGGCCTTCGGCGCGCGCTGGTAAGCCGCCGCCCCGTCGACTTCAGGCGCGCAAGGTCCGTGGTCCGCCGCCCCGATGATCAGGGACGCGCGTAGACCAGGTCTCTGAGCGTGAGCGAAATGCCCGGCACATAGGTGATGACCATCAGGCAGGCCAACACCACCAGCACGAAGGGCAGCAGCGGCGGGATGATGCGATCAAGCGAAATTCTGGCCACCGTACAGGCGGCAAAAAGGTTCACGCCAAATGGCGGCGTGATCATGCCCAGCGCCAGATTGACGACCATGATCAGACCGAAGTGCACCGGATCCACCCCGTAAAACACAGCCACTGGCGCCAGAATCGGAGCCAGCACAATAATGGCCGCGCTGGTTTCGATGAACATGCCAATCACGAACAGGGCTGCATTGACGCCCAGCAGGAAGAGCGCCGGTGATTGCAGCACCTCTTTGAGCCAGTTGCCGATGATCTCAGGTACGCCAGCGCGG
>JBEELY010000001.1:0-2764 GCA_041167925.1 Pseudomonadota bacterium
CTGAGTTGCTCCATCGGTATCGGCCCCAACAAGCTGATCGCCAAGATCGCCTCCGATCTGGACAAACCCCGGGGCATCAGCATCATTGCAGCCGAGGAATTCGCTTCAAGGCTGGGGCCCCTGCCCGCCCGCAAAATACCGGGGATCGGCCCCAAGGCGGATCAAACGCTCGAAGCCCTGGGCATCCGTACCATCGAACAACTCGCCGCCTGCGAGGAGGCCTGGCTCGACCAGCACTTCACGCCACGCTACAGCCGCTGGCTCTGGCGGGTGAGCCGCGGCCTGGACGACCGCGGCTTGGAGCTCGATCCTGAGCCTCGATCGCGCAGTCGCGAGACCACCTTCGAACAGGACCTTCATCCGGTGCGCCACTGGGACGCTTTGGCCCGCACCCTGATCCGCTTGTCCGAGCAGGTGAGCGCTGATCTGGCCAAACGCGGCTATGCCGGGCGCACCGTGGGCATCAAGTTGCGCACCTCGGACTTCAAAAGTCTGACCCGCGACCGCACGGTCGATCGGCCCGTGCATCTGGCCGGCGACATCACCGTGCTGGCCTTCGAGTGCCTGAGCCGCGCAACGCAAGGCACGCATGCCTGGCCCGCAAAACCCATCCGTCTTCTTGGCGTGAAGGTCAGCGAACTCGTTCCGCTCGGCGTGAAGACCAACTCGCCTTTGCCGCTCGGCGTGAACGTCAGCGAGCGGGCGCCCCTGAGCGAGGCAGAGCCTGCGCTGCAGACTCCCCCAGGTCCCAGTACACCCCCGCCATCATCATGAGCGCCTGTCTTGCCACTGGCGCCAGCAGATGCTCGTTGGGTGCATGCTGCGAGCAGGACGGATAGGAGTGCGGAATCCAGACCGTCGGCAGGCCCAGATCCACGCTGAAGGCATCGTTGGGCAGGGAGCCGCCCAAGTTGGGAAGGATCGCAGGCGCCTGCCCCGTGCTGCGCTCGATCGACTCAGCCGTCCAGCGCACCCAGGGATGGTCAGGATCCAGGCGCGTGGCCGGAAATTCACCCTTCGGAAACTTCTCGACCCGCACCTGCGTAAAGCCATGCGCATCAAGATGGCGGCGCAACGCAGGCAGGATGTCGGAGGCATCGATGCCCACAACATGGCGTAACTGACAATGCGCCTTCGCCTTTGGCGGGATGGCATTGACCGGCTGGGCCGGATTACCGGTCTCGAAGGCCAGCACCTCAAAGCTGCACCAGGCAAACACCCGCTCGGCCGGCGTCAACCCCGGTTCGCCCCAGTCAGCATCAATGCTCGGCCCGCCTTCACCGCCGTCCACCTCCAGCCCCCGGAGTGCCTGGCGCACCGCTGGCGTGAGCGAATTCGGCCGCCATTCGGGCACGTGGATGCTGCCACGCTCATCAGCAATGCTCGCAATCGCATGCGCCAGAATCAGGCCGGGGTTCGCGAGCAGACCGCCCCAGTTGCCCGAATGATGACCGCCTTCGCGCAGATCTACGACCAGATCAAAATTCATGGCACCGCGCGACCCCATGAAGAGCGTCGGGCGGCCCGGTTGCAGGCGCGGCCCGTCCGACGCAATCAGGACATCGGCTTTGAGTTGCTCGCGCCAGGTACGACAGGCTTGATGCAGGCCCGGCGAGCCCGCCTCTTCGCCGGTTTCGATGAGCCACTTGGCATTGAAGCCGAGCTTGGCGCGAGGCCAGTCTGCATCTGCCAGACCCTGCTCGCGAGCGCGCGAGCGCAGCACCTGCTCCAGTGCGCACAGATTGATGCTGTGCTGGCCCTTGTTATCCGCCGTACCGCGCCCGTACCAGCGATCTCCATCGGCTGCCAGGGTCCAGGGGCCTTCGCCACGGGTCCAGCTTGCATCCTGGCCACGGATCACATCGCCATGGCCATAGCCCAGCACGGTGGGGCGATCCGATCCTTCATGACGCTCGGCCAGCAGCAAGGGCCCGCCCTTGCCTGAAGGATTGGGCAGGATCTGCACCGCAAAACCCATGGTCTTCAGGGTGGGTTCAAGATGCTCGGACAGATAGCTCTGGAGATGCGGCGCGCCACGCGGATCCTGACTTTCCGAAGGACAGGAAATGCGTGGGGCCAGCACCTTGAAGAAACCACCGGCATTGAACCAGGCACCAACCTCGTTCAGAAGCGCCTGACGGTACGGCGTGTTTTGGTCGGTTTCAGGGCTGAACGTTTGGGCGCTGAGCGTTTGAGCGGACATGGCAACACCTGGAAAGGGTTGATGAAACAGGCATCATGGATGGATGATCCCACGATCCGCGATCATCCTCGGTGCTGGTCTTGCAGGCAGCGCACTGGCCCGTGCGCTCGCACGGCGCGGCTGGTCGGTCAGCCTGATCGATGATGCCGACCCGCGCGCGGGCAGCCGTCAGCCTGCACTCGCCGTGCATCCCGCCCATGCACCCGACGACTCGCCAGCGAGTCGGCTTTCCCGCATCGGATTGACACTGCTTGCGCAGGATGCAGCCGCAGAGCATGGCCTCAAGCCGGGCTGGTGGCCCCTGCCACGCCTGCAACGCATGTCCATCGAACGCGCTCAAGCTCTCGCAAGTGCCTGGGCTGACGGACCGCTTGAGCTTCACCGGGATGGTCTGCTCTGGAACCAACCCTGCGCTGTGGATCCTAAAGAGCTGCTCATGCGATGGCAGCGGGAGGCCGCGGAGAATGATCGACTGCGCAGCATTGTTGCCCAGGTCGCCGTGCTGAAAGCCCAGGAGAACGAATGGCTGGCTCTGAATGCAGACGGGCATGTCATCGCAAA
>JBEELY010000021.1:0-5461 GCA_041167925.1 Pseudomonadota bacterium
ACGGGCCTGGGTGTGCACCTGCACGCCCTTGTGCTCGACCCAGCGGCGGATCATGCCGCCTGCGGCCGGGCCCATCATGCGCGGCACCATGCGGTCGCCCATCTCGACCACCGACAGCTGCACGCCGCGGTTGGCCAGGGCCTCCATGATGATGCAGCCAATAAAGCCAGCCCCCATTTGCACCACGCGCGCCCCGGGCTTGGCCAGGGCCATGATGGCGCGGGCATCGTCCAGGGTCCAGCAGGTCTGCACCCGCGGGTCGTCGATGCCCGGAATGGGCGGCTCACCGGCCGCGAGCCGGTGGCAATCAGCAAGGTGTCAAAGGCCAGCGACTGGCCGTTGTCCAGATGCACCACGCGTGCCTGGGTGTCCAGCCGCTGCGCTCGCGCCGGGACCTGCTCGATGCGCAGGTCCTGGTAATGCGTCGCGCTTTTGCGCAGGTAAGTTCCCCGCTCCTCGATGTTGCCCATCAGGAGGTAGGGGATCGCCATGCGCGAGTACGGCGGCTCCGGCTCGTCACCGACCAGGGTGATGCGGTCTTGGGGCGCGTGCTTGCGCAGCGTCTCGGCCGCGATCACGCCGGCCGGGCCGGCACCCAGAATGACGTGGTGCTTCATGGTTTACAGGCCCAGGCGCTGCTTGGTCTCGGCGGTCGGACGGCCTTCGCTGTCCCAGCCGCGGGCGGCGTAGTACTTGGGCAGCATCTCGGGCAGCTTGCTCACCACACCAGCGCCAGGGCCGGTCTTGGCGGCCTCGGTCAGCAGGCGCTTGGGCAGGCTGTCGTCGGCCTTGGTAAAGCCTGCGGCGTTGTTGAACTCGCGCTCCATGTTCCAGATGCGCTCGCCAATCATGGCCAGCTCTTCGGTGGTGTAGTCGTCATCACAGGCGGCCTGCACCTGGGGGGCCACGTCGGCCAGGGTCCAGGCAAAGCTGGTGAAGATGCAGATGCCGGCCGAGTCGAAGGCGGCGGTCGCATCCTGGAAGGCCTTGACCAGCTCCGGCTTGCCTTCGGTGGTGAGTGGATCGGTCTTGACCGGAATGCCCAGAATCTCGGAGGCCACCGTGTAGGAGCGCAGGTGGCAGGCGCCCCGGTTGGAGGTGGCGTAGGTCAGGCCCATGCCCTGAATGCCCCGCGCGTCATAGGCAGGGAACTCCTGGCCCTTGACCGACATCGAGAGCTCGGGATGCCCGTATTTGGCCGTAAGCCGCTTGCTGCCCTGGCCGATCTCCTTGCCAAAGCCCTCGCCGCGGGCAGTCATTTCAGCCAGCTGCACCAGCGCCTTGGCCGACCCGAAGGGCACTTCGAGGCCGATCTGCTCCTTGGTGAGCACGCCTTTTTCGTAGAGCTCCGCCACCGCACCGACCGTGGCACCGAAGGAAATCGGGTCAAAGCCCTCTTCGTTGCACATGAGGTTGGCGTATTGCAGTGCCTCGAGATCGTCCACACCGGGCGCCGCGCCCAAGGCCCAGGCTGCTTCGTATTCCAGACCGCCTGAAGCGCCCCAGTACTCGGGTTTGTTGACCACCGAGAAGTGGGTTTCATCGATCTTGGAGATGCGGCCACAAGCGATGGTGCAGCCAAAGCAGGCCTGGTTGGTCACCAGATGAGCCTTGCCGTCGGTAGGCCGCTTGGCGGCCATGGCCTCGGCACCGATCTTGGCTGCGCCCTCAAACTGCGAGGAGGTGTGGTTGCGGGTGGGCAGTGCACCGGTTTCATTGATGACACTCATGAGCACCTGGGTGCCATAGGCCGGCAGGCCCTGACCCGTGACCGGGTGCTCGTGCAGGATCTTTTTCTTTTCGTTGACAGCCTGGAAGAAGGCCTTGGGATTGTGAATGTTGCCCACCCCCTTGGTGCCCCGCACTGCGATGGCCTTGAGCATCTTGCTGCCGGCCACGGCACCCACGCCCGACCGGCCTGCCGCACGGTGCAGGTCGTTGACCACGGCGGCGTAGAGCACGAGGTTTTCGCCGGCCTTACCGATGGAGGAGATGCGGGTTAGAGGATCCTGATGTGCCTTCTTGATGGCCTCTTCGGTCTTCCAGACGCTCTGGCCCCAGAGGTGGCTGGCGTCCTTGAGTTCGACCTGATCATCGATGATCGACAGGTAAACCGGTTTGGCCGACTTGCCCTCGATAATGATCATGTCCCAGCCGGCCATCTTGAGCTCGGCACCCCAGTAGCCGCCCGAATTGGAGCAGGCGATCGCGCCAGTGAGCGGGCCCTTGGTGATGACCGAATAGCGGCCACCGGTGGAGGCCATGGTGCCGGTGAGCGGGCCGGTCGCCCAGATGATCTTGTTGTCTGCCGAGAGGGGATCGATCTTGGCATCGACCTCTTCGACGAAGTATTTGGTGGCCAGGCCACGCTGGCCCAGGTAGAGCTTCGCCCAGTCCATGCGAAGCGGTTCGGAAGTGCAGGTGCCCGCGGTGAGATTCACGCGCAGGAGTTTTCCAGCCCATGCCATGTGTGTACTCCTTGGGAAGGGAGGGTGCGCGCGCTCAGGCCGCGGGGTTGTTCTGGTTGCCGAGCTTTTCGGCCCACTGCTTCATGCGATCGAGGCCCGTCCAGTCGGCATCGACATAGGTGATGGCACCGGTCGGGCAGGCTTCGGCACAGGCCGGCTCGCCACCGCACAGGTCGCATTTCTGGACCTTGCCGGTGTCCTGCACGTAATTGACCGTGCCAAAGGGGCAGGCAATGGTGCAGACCTTGCAGCCCACGCACACATCTTCTGCAACCACCTTGGCACCCGTGCTGAGGTCGACCTTGATGGCCTCGACCGGACAGGCATGAAGGCACCAGGCTTCATCGCATTGGGTACAGGTGTAGGGCACCTTGCCGCCAGTGTGATGAAAATCGAACACCTTGATACGGGACTTGGCGGTACTAAACACGCCGTAGTTCTCGTAGCTGCAAGCCATCTCGCACTGCAGACACCCGGTGCATTTGTCCGGGTTGATGTGCAGGGACTTCTGCATGTCGCCTCCGTGTTGCGGGCACGGCCCGCAGGATGAAAAACGATCGGGATGATCGGGAGAGAATCGGGAAACGGAATCGGGGTAAACCTATGCAAACCAGAGCATAACCTTTTCCAATATCGGGGTATAGAACTCGACCTTTTGGGATGAGGCGTGCGGGGTAGGCCAGGCGAACCCGGCTGTGGCCCAGAACCGACCTGCATGCGCCATGCCTGCCTGAAGCCGGCTCTGCCAGAATGCGGGCATGTCGGACATTGTTTCCGTAGCACTGCAATATGAGATCGGTCGCGCCCGCACTGCCCGGCTGCGCAACCCTTTCTTTGAAGTGCTCGCGGCCCTGAACGAAGCGGGTTCGATCGCGCAGGCCGCCCGCGACCTGGGCTGGTCCTACCGTCACCTCTGGGGCTATCTGCGTGAGCAGGAGGGGCTGATGGGCCGCCCGCTCGTGCTGTGGGATCGCGGCCGCTCGGCGCGCTTGAGCCCCTTTGCCCAAAAACTGCTCTGGTCCGAAGCACGGATTCAAGCGCGGCTGGCACCCGAAATCGATCATCTGGCAGCAGAAATCAGCCGCGAACTGACGGTGGCCTTCAATGACGCGCTGCCGATCGCGCGCTGCGCTGGCAGCCATGATGCGGGTCTTACAGCGCTGCGCACCCTGTGCGACGCCGACGCCCGGGTGCTTGTCCATCTGCGGCTTGCGGGCAGCGTGCAGGCGCTGCGCGAGCGCAGTGAGGGCCACTGCGACTTTGCGGCCGTGCATCTGCCCTGCGACCGGCCGGGGCTGGCCGGCCCGGGCTCGCGTCTGGCCAAGCGGTTTGCAGCGCTGCTCAAGCCCGGTCGCGAAAAGATCATCCAGTTTGGACGGCGCACCCAGGGACTGATTGTGGCGTCTGGCAATCCCTTGAACATCCAGGGCCTTGAAGACGTTCGACGCCCCGAGCTGCGGCTGATCGGGCCCGACCGGCATAGCGGCAGCCGCGCCCTCCTTGAGGATCTGCTGCTGCAAGAGCGCATTTCGGGCAGGGTGTGGCTGCGGCGCCTGAGCAGTGAACCCACCTCGCTGGCGGTGGCTGCGGCCGTGGCTTCAGGCCAGGCCGACCTGGGGTTTGGCACTCAGGCCGCAGCACAGGCCATGGGCGCAGACTTTATTGCCGTCGTGCAGGAGCGAGGCTTTCTGGTGTGCGACAAAGCTGCTCTGGAAAGTCCGGCGGGCGAGGCTCTGCTGACCGTTCTGCGTTCGGCCGCCTGGCGCAAGGCGCTAAGCGGCCTGGCGGGACATGATGCCCAGGATGCTGGCGAAGTCCGGTCCCTCAAACGCACCCTACCCTGGCAGCTCAATGATGGCTGAAGACGCCCAACCCACCGAGGACTCGGAGCGAGGTACCGCCCCACTGAGCATCCGCCTGCGTCTTGGCGGTATCGCACGGATCGGGCCCGGCAAGATCGCCCTGCTCGAAGCGATTGCCTCCTGTGGAGAGCTGCCCGAGGCCGCCCGCCTCATGGGCATGTCGGCCCGCAGGGCCTGGCTGCTCATCGACTCGCTCAATCAGGTTTTTGACCAGGCCTTGGTGGCGAACGAATCCGGATCTGAAAACCCGGCGGTACGCGAAACTGAAAGCAGCCGTCTCCGGCTGACACCACTCGGCGAGGAACTGATCAAGGCCTATCGCGCAGTGGAAAAAGTGACCGCAGGCGAGGTGGCGCGGCAGTTCAAAGACATCGAAGCAAGGCTGTCGAAGTCAGCGTGCTGACCTAGCGGTTAGCGCACCCGCGGCGCATAGGCGAGCGATCGTTCGTCCAGCGCCGTGGCCTTGAGCAGGGCATGCACTTCATCGCCCACATCCAGGCCAAGATCATCCAGCGCCTTGCGGGTGACCAGCGCCACCAGCCGCCCCTGCCCGCGCAAGGCAATCTCCACGCTGGCAATTGGCCCGGCATGTTGTTCGACATGGCGGATGCGGCCAACCAGCACGGTCCGAAAACTCACGTCGCGCGGCCTTGAGACGGCCAGTGCGATGTCGGTAGCACGCACCAGAATGCGGTGGGCCTCACCCGGCACGCCCAGCAAGCCTGGCACAGCAATGCTGCCTGCAGGATGTTCAAGCTGCGTGAGGCCGTATTCGATATCGTGGGCCTTGACCCGAACGTCGAGCACAGACACCGCCCCGAACTGATTGGCCGCGCCCATTGAACTGGCTGCTGCAGTTGCGCTCGCCTTGCCCCTTTGAGCGGCTGCGCCTTGATCGAGGACCGCTTCATGTTGGGGCCGCCCCGCCAGTGCAAGAACGTCCCCCGGGGCCCCCTGTGCCAGAACCTGGCCCTGCTCAAGCACCAGCACCTCATCGGCCAGACGGGCTACCTCATCGACCGCATGAGACACATAGACGATGGGCACGCGGGCCTCGTCGCGCAGGCGCACGATGAAGGGCATGATCTCGCGACGGCGCTCGTAGTCGAGCGCAGACAGCGGCTCATCGAA
>JBEELY010000081.1:0-4494 GCA_041167925.1 Pseudomonadota bacterium
CAATCACATGTCCTGGTGGCAGCAGGTGGGGCATCTGTCCCAGACCTACACCTGCGTGACCTTCGCCCATCGCGGCTTTGCACCGTCCACACTGGAGACCTCTGCTCCAGAGCCTGCTCAATTTGCTGACGATCTGGCGGCCCTGCTCGCGCACCTGAGGATCGACCAGGCGCATCTGGTTGGTCAGTCCATGGGCGGCTGGACCATGATCGAATACTGTCTGCGTGCGCCTGCAACGGTCAGAAGCTTGGTCCTGTCGGCAACCACCGGGTCCATCGATCCGGCACGCATTCCGGGAATCGATTCGGTCGCACTTGCACACTGGAAAGTCGGGGCAGCGAGATCAGCAGCCGAATGCCGATCGAATCAGGTTCATCCCGCCGCCGGCATGCGCATGGCCCGCGAGCAACCCGCCTTGCACCTGCTCTATCAGCAGATCGATGCGCTCTCCCGTGATCTCGACAAGGAAACGCTTCGGGCCCGTTTGCAGGCGCTGCGGGTACGCAGCCCGGAAGGGCTTGCTGCAACAGGCGTCCCGGTGCTGCTCGTGTCCCCCGATGAGGACATCGTGATTCCACCGCCTGGCCTGCACGCGCTGTCCCGGGCGCTGCCGGACGCCCGCCTGGTGCAGCTTCCAAAGACCGGCCACTCCCCCTACTTTGAAAATCCGCAGGCCTTCAATCGTTGTCTTGAAGACTTCCTGCATCCCATCGATCGAGAGTGATCGGCATTATGAGTCAGCCCTCTCCGTCTCCTTTGCGTCTGGGCATCGCCGGCCTGGGCTCCATTGGTCGCAAGCTGGCTGGTGTACTTGATGCCACCGCCCTTGAGGGCTTCCGCCTAGCCGGGGTGGCGGCTCATGATCACATCAAGGCTCGGCAATGGATGGGCGAACATCTGTCTCGTCCGGTGGATTGTCTTGACTTTGAGGCACTCGCGGAGCGCTGTGATTGGGTGGTTGAATGTGCGCCCGCGCGAGTGCTCCGCGAGATTGCAGAGCCCGCCCTGCGCAGAGGCCGTCGCCTGGTGGTGCTAAGCGCAGGGGCTCTGGTTGATCTGCCTCACCTGGTTGATCTCGCGCGTGATCATGGTGGACAGATCATCGTCCCAACCGGCGCGCTGATTGGGCTCGATGCGGTCGCTGCTGCACGCGAAGGCACGATTGATTCGGTCACTCTGGTCACGCGCAAACCCATCGCGGGCCTCATGGGCGCGCCGCTGCTGGCAGAGCAGGGCATCGACATCGCCGGGCTCGAGCAGCCGCTGCGCGTGTTTCAAGGCAGTGCGCGGGCTGCGATTCGCGGCTTTCCAGCCAACGTCAATGTGGCGGTGGCGCTCTCGCTGGCGGGCATTGGCGTAGACCGCACCCAGGTCGAGGTCTGGGCCGATCCCACCGTTTCGCGCAACACCCACAGCATTCGGGTGGAGGCCGACAGCGCCTCCTTCAGCATGACGATCGAGGGCGTCCCCTCTGAAAACCCCAAGACCGGTCGCATTACGGCGCTCAGTCTGATCGCCTGTCTGCGCAAAATCCACGCGCCATTACGCGTGGGCAGCTGAGCCCGAACTACGCCGGGTGCCGAATCAGATGACTGGCCAAGGCCTCCCAGGCCGGGAGCGAGGTGGGATCGAGATTGGCATTGGCCGCAAGCGGATGCGAGGCATAGCGGGCGATCACCATCTCAGCAGCCGGGTTCACGACGATGGCCTGTCCATGAATGCCGCGCGCCATGAACATGCCGTCGGCATTGTGGCTGTTCCACCATTGATGGCGGTAGCTCCAGCCCGGCAACAGGGCATAGCCGGCCGGTGTGAATTTCTCGGGCCGACCGCCACCCCGGATGGCGGCCACAGCAGAGGCGGGCACGAGCTGCCGCCCGTTGAACGCACCTTCGCATCGGATCATCTCGCCCATGCGGGCCAGGTCGCGCAAGGTGGTGCATAGCCCGCCCGCCGCAAAGGGCATGCCGAAGGCATCGCAGTTGATGTGTGCATCGCGCTCCACGCCGAGCTGTCTCCAGAGCCGCTGCGACAGCAGCGATTCGAAACGCTCGCCGGTGGCTCTCTGGATCACCCAGGCGAGCACATCGGTATTGATGCTGCGATAGGTGAAGGCCTGGCCATGCTCGCCTGCTGCGCCCACGGTCTGCAGAAAGGCATACAGGCCTTCGGCAGGGCCGCTGCCTGGAGTACGTGGAGCCAACCCTCCTGCACGTGCATACGCGGCAATGCCCGAGTTTGGATCGGTATAGACCTCGCTGAAATCCAGCCCGGTAGTCATGTCCATGACCTCGCCCAGCGAGGCGCTACCAAAGCCCGAGCCAGCAAGTTCAGGAATCCAATGGGTGACCGCTTGTGATTCGTCGAGCACACCTTCGGCCACCAGCAAGGCGCCGAGCGTGCCTACGAAAGACTTGGTCACTGAAAAAGCGATGTGCGGGCGGTGTTCGCTCAATGCACCGAAATAGCGTTCGAGCACGATGCGGCCGCGATGCAGCACCACGATGCCATCGGTGTAATTGGCCTTGAGAGACTGCGCGAAGGAGATCGATCCGGACGCACCCATGGGGGTGAGGGCGATGTTGTCGAGGTCGGATCGCAGGGCTGTCGGCAGCGCAGCCACGGGCCCGTCACCACGAGAAATGTTCAGGGTGGGCTGAAACTCGCGGGTATGGCTGAAGGCCCAGCGCGACTGCGGAAATCGACGCGCGTCGCCGGTTTCGAAACGCACCAGGCGATCGACCGGTGGAGGGCTGCCCTGCATCCAGCCCATGCGTACGGGGCAGCTGGCATCGGCGTCGAGTTCGTGAGGCGCAGGCAGGATCTCGGGCAAGGCATTCGATGAGGGCTGGGTCATGATGGGGGGATCACGATAGATGGGTCGTTGAGGGCCGTGGCGCGCTTGTCAGGACCGCCGGCGGCATCCTTGACGGACTCTGGCACACAGGACGCTGGCACATTTGCACGCGCCGACATAAGCTTCCCATACAACACACGCCAAAGGGGGAGACATGAGCGACTCGAGCGACCGTCAGGTCAGGCATGAGCTGGTCGAGGCTACTTTCACGCAACGCAGGGCCCTGCTCAAAGGCGCGGCGGCGGCGCTGACCATCAGTTCGAGTGCCAGCGCGGGCGCCCAGACCGCAGCTGCCGGTCGTACGGTGCGCATCGTGGTGCCCTTCGCACCGGGCGGATCGGGCGACATCAGTGCCCGCATGTTCGGCGAGTTTCTCAACAAGAAAACCGGCCAGAACGTGGTGGTCGAGAACAGGCCCGGCGCCAATGGCATCGTGGGTGTGGAGGCGGCCAAGCGCATGCCCAACGACGGCAGCACCTTGCTGCTCTCGACCACCTCGACCCATCTCGCTAACCCCAGCCTGTTCAAGAACCTGCCCTATGACCCGCTCAAGGACTTCACCCTGGTCGGGCACTTTGGGGGGGGCTCACTGCTGGTGCTGGCCCGGCCGCAGTCGCCCTATCGCAACATTGCCGATATCGTGAATGCCGCAAAGGCCCAGCCGGACAAGCTCAACTACGGGCACTTCAATGCCTCTTCGCACATCCCGGGCGCCATGCTGGGTCATGTGGCCGGCGTGCGGATGACGCCCGTGCCCTACAAGGCGATCGGCAATGCCATGACCGATCTGATGGCAGGGCAGATTGATGTGATTTTCGTGGACAGCATTGCTGGCGACGGGCCAGCCCAGTCGGGCAAGCTGCGGCCGATTGCCGCCCATGGCAACAAGCGTCTGCCCAAGTATCCCGACCTGCCGCTGATCACCGAGACCTTTCCCAACTACCGCTTGTCCTCGGGCATGCTGGGCATATCGGTGCCGGCAGGGGCATCGCAAGCCGTGCAGCAGTCATTGAACGATCTGGTGAATGAAGCGATCAGCAACGAGCCCATGAAGACGGCCCTCATCAACTTCGGCTTTGATCCAGTGCCGATGAGTCTGGCCGAACTCGCCAGCTATGTGCCGCGTGAACAGGCGATCTGGCGTGAGCAGGTGGCGATTGCGAAGATCGATCCGCAATAAAGGAGACACGCGGGCTGCAGGCCGGGAGAAAGCGGCAGACCGGCATGCAGCAGCACGCACGCGTGCGCCGTGCCCGCCGTGCCCTCAGGGCAGGACCGCGCCCTGCTCACGCAGCGCAGCGATCGCACGCACATTGGCTTCTCGCAGGACACTGAGTTCAGGAGCCCCAGCACTCAGATCGCCCAGATTGCGCAACACCTGGGTGGCCAGTTCATGCCCCTTGACTGCGTGCATGTCAGCAAGCCAGCGCGAAACATTCGGATAGGGCGCAAAGTCGAAGAGATTGGTAAAGCTCGCCTGCAACTGACCGATTTCGCTATAGGCCGCAAAGTCGGCGAGTGTCAGATGGTCGGCGGCCAGGTAGCGGGTGCGAGTCAGCCAGCCCGTCTCCAGTGCGCGCAAGGCCCGCGTAAAGTTGGCGGTAGCGGTCTGCTGCAGCACTTCCGGAATGTTCAGG
>JBEELY010000182.1:0-10555 GCA_041167925.1 Pseudomonadota bacterium
GCCTGGCTGCCGAGGTTGCAGACAGCGCCTCTACCCTCTCCGAAGCCACACGCCAGGCGGCCCGCCTGCTGCGCCTGCCACTGGTAGGCCGGGTGGCTGCGGGCAGCCCCATCCTTGCCCAAGAGCATATCGAGCAGCACTTGCAGATCGACCCGTCCTTGTTCACGCAAGCACCCGATTACCTGCTCAAGGTACGCGGCATGAGCATGCGTGATGCCGGCATTCTCGATGGCGACCTGCTCGCCGTGCACAAGACCCAGAATGTTCGTAATGGTCAGATTGTGGTGGCGCGGGTCGATGGAGGAGTCACAGTCAAGCGTCTGCAACGCCATGCCGACCATGTTCTGCTCCTGCCCGAAAACCCCGAATTCCAGCCGATCAGGGTCGATGCTCACACCCCCGATTTCGCCATCGAAGGCCTGGGTGTTGGTCTGTTGCGTACCGGAGACGGGCTGTGAACACCGCACCGCCCTCCTGGCCTGCAGGTGTATGGCGCGCCAGCCAGCTCAGCACCGAACGTATCCCAGCCACATCCAGCGGCTTTGCTGCTCTCGATAGCCAGTTACCCGGAGGCGGCTGGCCTCATGGCGTGGTCACCGAACTCATTGCACGCGAACCCGGCATTGGCGAGTTGCGTCTGCTCATCCCCTTGCTGCGCCAGCTGACCCTGGAGCGCCGCTTCGTGATTCTGCTCGGACCGCCGCATCAGCCTTACGCACCCGCGCTCGCCTCCTTCGGCATCAATCTCGATTACCTGATCGTCGTGCAAGCCACGCAGGCGGCGGACCGTCTCTGGGCGGTCGAGCAATCCCTGCGCAGTGCGAGCTTTGGCGCCTTGCTGGCCTGGTTACCTCAGTCTCGCACCCGTCCCGAACACATCCGCCGCTTCCAGATGGCCGCGCAAGGATGCTCCGGACCGGCCTTCCTGTTTCGCGAACTGCCCGCCCAACTCGAAGCCTCTGCTGCGCCCTTGCGTCTACTGCTCCTGCCACGCCCGGAGCAACAAGTGTCGGTTCAGATTCTCAAACGCCGTGGGCCGGTGGTGGCTCAACCCCTGCACCTCTCGCTGCCTCACCCACCCACCACGCTGCACCCGCGTCATTGGAACCGCCCTGCCCGACCGGTGGCCCCCACACGCAGCAGCGTACGATCTGCGCCGGATCCGGCCACCCTGCATACAGGCTGGCGCAGCGCTCCGTCGGAGCCAGCCCACAATCCTGCTCACAATGACTGAGTGGCCCAGCCATGCAATGGGCTGCCGTTCATGGCCCGCGTCTTGTCCTCGACCATCTGCTGCAGGGCATAGGGCCCGAGGCCGAAGATGAGCGCATCGCAAGCTGTGATGGCCAGCGCATTCTGCAGTGCACCCGAGGGGCCAGCGCTGTCGGGGTGCATCCAGGCCAAGGGCGCGCCAGTGCACTGACCCTCGCACATGATCTGCGCCTGATCGAAGCCCCTGCACAGCAGGCGCAGCAGGCCCTGCACGAGATCGGACAGTGGTTGCTGCAGTTCAGTCCTCGTGTCACCGTCTACGCGCAGCAGACGCTCGTCCTCGAAGTGGGCCGCAGTCTGCGTCTGTTTGGTGGCGCAGCGCGGCTGATGCAACGCATCCGGCAAGGCCTGCAACAACAGGGCTTTCAGATTCGTACGGCACTCGCACCCACCCCCCGTGCCGCTTGCCTGCTGGCCCGCTGGAAAGACCAAGCCTGTATTGCCCATGAATCCACCCTTGCACAGGATCTGGCCGATCTGCCCCTGTGCTTGCTGGACTCGACCGCATCTCACCTCGATGCCCTGGCTCAGATCGGGGCGCAGCGTCTGGGCGATCTGCTGCAGTTACCCCGACAAGGCCTTGCCCAGCGCTACGGACCGGGTCTGCTCGATGAACTCGATGCGGCCCTGGGCCATCGCCTGGAAGCCTTGCTCAGTCTCATCCCCATGCCTCGCTTCGATGCACGCATTGACCTGCTTCATGGCGTGGAGCACGCCCAGTCCCTGGTCCATGCCGGCCAGATTCTGATCGATCGGCTGTGTGCCTGGCTGCAGGCACGCGGACTGGCCACGCGTGAAGCCGTACTGCATGCCATGCATGAAAGCAGGCAAGGCCTTGAACAGGCACCCACCCGCATTCCCATCCGTCTCACGCAGGCCAGTCGCGATCCATCGCGCATGCTTCTTGTGTTGCGCGAACGTCTGCCCATCACCCGCCTGCCTGCGCCCACCCATGCGGTTTCGATCCAATGCCTGCAGCCTGTCGAACAAGCCAGCCCCGTGTCCGTCCTCTTTCCTGAACTGCACCCCGATGCGCCCGTTGACGGGCTGAGTCGGCTGCTCGAGCGTCTGCAGTCCCGACTGGGCCCTGAGCACATCCTGCGCATTGAGCCCGTGCATGACCATCGGCCCGAGCGAGCCTCACAGTCCATGCCATGGAGTCTGCCTGCACAACGCACACCGCCGAATTCACCGCCCCAGGGCTCAATCCTGCCGCGGCCCCTGTGGCTGCTGTCCTCGCCCCTGGCGCTTCAGGAACAGCACCAGCGCCCTTACTGGAACGGACCTCTGGCTCTGCTCACCGGCCCCGAACGTATCGAAACCGGGTGGTGGGACGACCACCTCGTGGAGCGTGACTACTTCATCGCCCAGACCGAGCAGGCCGCCTGGGTCTGGATCTTCCGAACCCGGGCCACGCAGGGCGACAGTGGCTGGTTCCTGCAGGGCGTCTTCGGCTAAACGTCCGCCCTGACGTCACACGTCTGGCGGGCGCCACCCCGACGAAGGATCTCGCATACACACTACACTTGCATCCGACTCAAGGCAGCCCGGTGGATCAAAGACGGAGCCCTTGCCGCATGGAGACCGCATGACACCGACCGCATCGAACGAGCCACTTGTGCTTGCCCTCGACCAGGGCACCACCTCCTCGAGAGCGATCCTGTTCAATCGCGGCGGCACACCGGTCGCCGTCGCACAACGGGAGTTCGCCCAGCACTTTCCTCAACCCGGATGGGTCGAGCACGATCCGCTCGAGATCTGGGCGACACAACGGGCCACCATTGCGGAGGTGCTTGCCCGGGCGAAGGTCTCTGCGGGGCAGATCGCCGCACTGGGCATCACCAACCAGCGTGAGACCACTGTGCTCTGGGACCGACGTAGCGGCGAACCGATCGCACCCGCCATTGTCTGGCAAGACCGTCGTACCGCGTCCGATTGCGCCGCTCTGCGCGCCGCAGGTCATGAGGCTCTTGTCCGTGAGCGCACCGGTCTCGTCCTCGACCCTTACTTTTCGGGCACCAAAATCGCCTGGCTGCTCGACCATATTCCCGGCGCACGGGCTTGTGCCGAACGCGGCGAGCTTGCCTTCGGCACCATCGACACCTGGCTGATCTGGCAACTCACCGGCGGGGCGCTGCATGTCACTGACCCCTCCAATGCCAGTCGAACCCTGCTGTTTGATCTGCACACGGCCGACTGGAGTGACCGCCTGCTGGAGGTCCTTCGGGTGCCTCGCGCGGTTCTGCCACGTATCGTGCCTTCAAGCGGCGTGATTGGGCAGGCCGATCTCGAAGGCCATCGCATTCCGATCGCGGGCATTGCAGGAGATCAGCAGGCAGCGCTCTTCGGCCAGGCCTGCTTCACTGCGGGCATGGCCAAGAACACCTATGGCACCGGCTGCTTTTTGTTGATGAACACGGGCGATACGGTCCTGCACTCACGCAATGGACTGCTGAGCACAGCCGCCTGGACCCTGCTCCCGGGGGGCCGCACGAAGGAGACCCAGCAGATCGCCACGCTGGCCCTGGAAGGCAGCGTCTTTGTCGCTGGCGCGGTAGTGCAGTGGCTGCGCGACGGTCTCGGGCTGATCAGCCAGGCAGCGGATATCGAAGCGCTTGCGCAATCCGAGCCCGACACCGCCGGCGTGCATCTGGTGCCAGCCTTTACCGGACTAGGAGCACCCTGGTGGGATGCCGATGCACGGGGCGCGCTGCTCGGGATCACCCGTGGGACCCAAAAGGGACACATCGCGCGCGCAGCGCTCGAGTCGATCGCCTTTCAGAGCGCCGATCTGCTCGCAGCGATGCAGGCGGATGCACCGGTACCGCTCACCGAATTACGGGTCGACGGCGGCGCAGCGGCTAACAATCTGCTCATGCAGTTCCAGGCGGATCTGCTCGGTGTGCCCGTGGTCCGTCCCACCGTACTCGAAACCACCGCGCTCGGTGCAGCCAATCTGGCCGGTCTGGCCACAGGCTACTACGCCGACCTGGCTGAGATCAGTGCCCAGTGGCAATGCGACCGTATCTTCGAACCCAGCATGTCACGCGATGAGGCAAGAGCTCGGAGGAGCGCCTGGCATGAGGCGGTCCGCCGGGTACGCAGCGCATGAGCAACAAACATACGCGCGACAAGCACGCGAGTCATAACGCTCTCGGGATCGCGCGCCCGCTGGGTACCGGGGCAGTGCTCGTGATGATCGGCCTGTGCAGCATTTGGGGCATGGGGCAGATTGCAATCAAGATCGGCAACCAGGGCATCTCCCCGCTCTGGCAGGCGGGCCTGCGCTCGGTCGGAGCGAGCCTGATCATCCTGGCCTGGATGGCCTTGAGGGGCATTCCGATCCGCCCTATTCCGGGCCGCTGGAAATGGCGTCTGCTGATTGGTGCCGCCTTTGCCAGTGAATTCATCTGCCTGTACATCGGCATCGGGCTGACCACCGCTGCACATGCCACCTTGCTGCTCTACAGCGCTCCCTTTTTTGTCGCACTCGGCAGCCATCTGCTGCTCAATGACCGGCTCAACCGCACCCGGATCATCGGACTGGTCCTGGCTTTCGCGGGCGTGGGTCTGGCGCTGGGCGGTGCGGGCAACCGAAGCGCAGGCGAAGCCACACTCTTAGGCGACGCCCTGTGCCTGGCTGCCGGCCTGGGCTGGGCCAGCACGACCCTGATCCTGCGTGCAAGCCCGCTCAAGTCAGAGCCGCCAGAGCGCACCCTGCTCGACCAGCTCTCGGTATCGGCGGTGATTCTTCTGGCCGCGTCCGTGATCGCGGGCGAGCCCGGCATCTTTGCGCCCTCCCCAATGGTCTGGGCCGCCTTTGCCTACCAGACCGTTATGGTCGCCTCAATCAGCTATCTGGGCTGGTTCGTGATGGTGCAGCGCTACTCACCAGCCAGTGTCTCCACCTTCAGCTTCATCACCCCTGTGTTCGGCGTGATCTTTGCCGTGCTGACCCTGGGCGAAGCACCTACGCTCTCCGTGCTGCTCGCGCTGGTGCTGATTGCAGCAGGCATCCGCATGGTCAACAAGGGCTGAGCCAGGGGTCGGTGTCGTCCCGTCTCAGGCGCAGGCTGGCGCCTCGGACCGCGGGCAGGCTCCCCAGCAGCGAGGGCCTGCTCGCTGCGGCGAGGGCCTGCATCCGGCCCTGGCTCGAGCAACTCACTCGGGGTCGACAAACATCGGCGCGCGATTCTGAAGATTGGCGGCCACCGCCTCCACCTGATTGGGCTGTCCCATGACGGCGATCTGCTCGCGCGACTCCGCCATCAGGATCTCGGCTGCCGTGCCGGTCTGTGACAGGGCCAGCAGGCGCTTGCCCGCACGAATGGCATCCGGACTCTTGTTCGCAATATCGCGCGCAAATGCCAGCGCCTCGGCACGCGGATCATCACAGACCCGGGTGGCAAAGCCCATGGCCAGCGCCTCGGTGCCACTGAAGACCCGGCCACTGTAGGTCAATTCGCGAATCACGTCGGCACGGGCCATCTCGCGCATCAGCAACGCGCCGCCCATGTCGGGCACCAGACCCCACTTGATCTCCATGACCGACATCCGGGTATCAGGCGCAACAAAACGAAGATCGGCACCCAGAGCGAGTTGAAATCCACCGCCCAGTGCCACGCCATGAACGGCAGCGATCACGGGCACCGGAATCTCGCGCCAGACCATGACCGCATACTGCGCAGCATTGGAGATGCCATGGGTTCGCTGGCCGAGTCGCATTTCGTTGGGCACCGTTGTGCCATTGGAGCCCGGGGCGTCGGCCATCTTGCGAAAGCGCCCCATGTCGAGACCGGCACAGAAGGCGCGTCCATCACCCGAGAGCACCACGGCGCGTACGCCGCGCTCGCGCATCAGGCGCTGGCCGGTACTGCGCAGCGCCTCGAACATGTGCTCATCGAGCGCGTTCATCTTGTCGGTGCGCACCATGCGCACATCGGCTACGCCTGCGTCGATATTGACTTCGATCCGTGCTTCCATGTCGATTCCTCCCGGGTTTTTCTTGTTGATAGGCTTGTGGCGTTGATTTCTTGCGAGTTTGAGTTGTTACGCTGATTTCGAAGGAAGATCAGGGTCTGATCTGGTCCACCGCGTCGGTGATGACCACATCGACGCCCCAGTCGCGCAGCAGCGCCGCCCGGGCAGGGTCATTGACGGTATAGGTCAGCACACGAAATCCGGCGTCCCGCGCGGTGCTGACCACCTCCGGACTAAGGGCCTCATGATGGGCATCGAGCGCCACGCACTGCAGCCTGCGCAGTCGGTCGAGCCAGTTGTCGGGCAGGCGATGCAGCAAGAGCGCTCGCGGCAGCTGGGGCACTGCCTTGAGGGCGGCCTCGAGCGCCTCTTCGGACAATGAGGACAGGAGCGGCGGCACGGTGGCGCCCTGCCAGGCATGCGCTGCCGCGATCGCTACAGCCGCCCCGGTCTGGGCCTCCTGACCAGGCGAGGGCTTGATCTCGATGTTGGCCATCAGGCTGCGGGCCAGCAGCCAGCGCATCACGTTGGCCAATGTCGGCACGGGCTCGCCCGCCCAGTCGGGCGCAAGCCAGCTGCCCGCATCGAGCTGCGCGATTTCGGCAAGGGTGAGTGCTGCGGCCAGACCCTTGCCAGTCGTCGTGCGATCGAGCAAAGCGTCATGCATCAGGATGGGTTTGCCATCGGCCGTCAGCTTGACGTCGAACTCGAACATGGTCTGACCCAGCGATGCCCCCAGGCGCAGGGCGGCCAGCGTGTTCTCAGGGGCAAGCTTGCCCGCCCCCCGGTGCGCAACCGTGGACGGGTAAGGCCAATGCAAAAAATCGACGGCCATCAGGGTCATGAACATCTCCGCACATCAACATTCAAAAGTTTTCAGTGCCTTCGATCGGCAAGCCCAGCGACGCCAGCACCTCTCGGGCCAAGGCAAGACTCGAGGTCAGCCCGGGAGACTCGATACCAAAGAGATTCACCAGTCCGGCCAGGCCATGCGCCTTCGGCCCTTGAATGATGAAGTCTCCGGCCGCCTCGCCAGGCCCACTGACCTTGGGCCGGATGCCGGTATAGCCAGGCTGCAGACGATCGATCTCGAGATCGGGCCAGTACAGACGGATGGCCTGGGCAAACGACTCGCGCAGGCCTTCTTCGAAGGCATAGTCGCCGGACTGAGGCTCCTGCGCAATCCAGCGGGTCACATCGGGACCAAAGCGACAGCGTCCAGCCAGATCCAGGGTGACGTGAATACCCAGCCCCGCGGAGTTGGGCATGGGATAAACCAGATGCGAGAACGGACTGCGCCCGCTCAGCGTGAAATAGTGCCCTTTGGCGAAATGGGCGGGCACCGGCCCCACCAGGTCGCGCGCCATCCGCTGGGCCGCGTGTCCTGCCGAGTTGACCACGAGGCGACAGCCCAGCTGCATGGGCGAAGGGCCGCCGCAGTCGAGGACAAACGCGCCATCCGCACTGCTTCGCACTCTGAGCACTGGAGTGTGCGTGACCAGCGTGGCTCCGGCTGCCTCGGCATCACCCAGCAATGCGAGCATCAGGCCATGGCTATCGATAATGCCGGTGCTGGGCGACCACAATCCAGCGACTGCGCGCACCGCAGGCTCCAGACGAGCCACCTCGGCAGCGCTCCTCGGCTCAAGTACCACCCCGTTGATCGCCGCCTGAGCACGGTACTTCTCGAGCGCCGGACGCTCGTCTTCAGAGGTCGCGACAAGCAGTTTTCCGATCTGCTGATGGGCCACACCGCGCGCCGCGCAGTAGCGATACAGCAGCGCCTTGCCCTGCACACAAAGACGCGCCTTGAGCGACCCCGTGGGGTAATACAGGCCCGCATGAATGACCTCGGAGTTGCGGGCCGAGGTGCCCGTGCCAAAGGCCTCAGCGGCCTCGAGAATGAGGACCTCCCGGCCCGCCAGCGCCAATGCGCGCGCCACCGCCAGACCCACCACACCCGCACCAATCACAACTGCATCGACTTGCTCCATAAGGCCATTGTAGTGGGCTGCGGTAGGCTAAGGGCTGATCACCATCCTTTGCCCTTTCACCGGAGTTTCATCATGACCACCACGCTGTATTACGCCCCGGGCGCCTGCTCCTTCGTGCCCCACATGGCCATGGAAGCCATTGCAGCCACGACCGGCGCTGCATTCGAGTTCAAGTCGATCAAGCTGCACAAAAACGAGCAGAACAGCCCTGAGTACCTCGCCCTGAACCCCAATGGCCAGGTGCCTCTTCTGGTGGTTAACGGTCAGCCTCTCACCCAGATCGTGGCGATCTGCGAATACCTCGATCTGCAGTATCCGCAGGCCAAGCTGCTGCCTGTCGCACCCTGGGCCCGCGCACAGGCGCTGTCCACACTTGCGTGGCTGAACAACACGGCGCATCCGACCTTCACCCATGTGTTCATGCCGCACAAGTTCACGGATGATGCCGACGCACAGGCCAAGATCCGGGCCACCGCTGCCGGGCAGTTCAAAGGCCATCTGGAGCGCATTCAGGGCTGGCTCGATTGCGCACAGCCGTGGCTGGGCGGTGCCCAACCCTCGTTCGTCGATGCCTATGCCCTGACCCTGTTGCGCTGGGGCGGTTTTGCCGGCATTGATCCGGACAGCCTGCCGGCACTCAAGGCCTTTGTGGAGCGCCTGATGCAGCAAGCCCCAGTGGCTGCAGCCGTGGCCCGCGAAGGCATCGCGATGAATACCTACAAGCCGCCGAAAGCCTGAGCGACGATCAAAAAGGCGGGCATCGTCAACCGCCTGCCTCAGAGGCAGGCAGTTCGATCGATCTGCTTTAGCCGGCGCGCATCACAAGCTGGGTCTGGGTCACCACCGCACAGAGCTTGCCTGCCTCGTTGCGGATCAGGGTCTGCCAGACCATGGTGGTGCGCCCACGATGAAAGGCCGTGCATTCAGCGGTGACCACCGTGTTGACCGGGGCGCCGGCCAGGAACTTGGTTGACGATTCGACCGTGGTCGTGCGAGCGTCTGCGGGCATATTGATCACGGTGCCCACGGCGCCGAGGGTATCGGCAAAGGCCATCACAGCACCGCCATGCAGGATGCCTCCGACCGTGCAGAGATCGGGCCGCACGCGCATGCGCGCTACGACCCGCTCCGTCGTGGTTTCGACAAACTCCAGGCCCATCAGATCGGGCAACAGCCCGGCGAAACGTGACTGCAGCAGCTCGGGCGTCCAGGATGTTGAGGGAGCATCGGCGCCCTTGGGGGTGTCGGTACTCATCACTTGATCTCGATTTCGATGAAACGGAACTCGTAGTCGTTGGCATTGATCACGTTATGGGCCACGCCCACGCCACGGGCATAGGACACACCCGCAGTCAGCTGCACGTCGCGCGTGCCCTCAGGCTCGACCAGCCGCAGGATGCCGGTTGTCATGGGCACCACGACATAGTCATGCCCATGCACATGGTGGCCAGTTTCTGCACCCGGCGCAAAACACCACTCGGTGACGATGACGCGGTCGTTATCGACCTGAACAGTAGGAAGGGCTTGCATGCGGTGCTCCGGTTGAAGTGGGGTTGAAGTGGGGTTGAAAAGGTCTGCTCAAGCCACGAGGGGCCTGTTTGTCTAAGAAGTCGGCCCAACAAGATCCAGGATCAGCTGTGGGCGCACCCGATCGGGCTCGCCCGGAATGGGCGCGGGCACCTGACCGATCGGGCGGGCACCGCAGGCAAGGTAGAACTCTGCCGCATTGGGGTCAGCATCGATCTGCAACTGCCGATGCCCGAGTGCATGCGCCTGCCATGCAGCCTGCTCAAGCAGCGCCCGCCCGATGCCCTGCCCCATGCAGGCCGGATCAACGAAAAGCGAACGCAGGTCGCAGGGCTGCTTCGAGGGATCGATCTGCATCATGGCCAGCCTGCGTCCATCTCGACCCACCGCCACAAAGGCAGGACAGCCGCGCAAGGACGCGGCACAGGTCTGCAGTTCGGCGCGCCAGGACTCAAGAAGTTCGGCAGGATAGCCCCAGGCCGCCTTCGCACTCAGGGCGATGCGGTCCATCTCGGGCAGATCCTCGGGGCTCGCGGGGCGGATCAGAAAATCGTTCATTGGTCACGTAGAAGGGTAGCAGGCTGACGCGAATACTGTTTTTATGTACAGTATTCCAGTGTCTCATACCCTTCCCCCCTATGCCGAGCTGCACTGCGTCAGCAACTTCTCCTTCCTGAGGGGCGCCTCACACCCCGAGGAGCTGGTTGAACACGCCCATGCGCAGGGCTATGCCGGACTCGCACTGACCGACGAATGCTCCCTGGCCGGGGTGGTGCGGGGCC
>JBEELY010000400.1:0-4889 GCA_041167925.1 Pseudomonadota bacterium
CGGCGCGCTGTGGATACCAGCTGTAAGGCGCAAGCGCGATGGCCACCTCGGCACGCTCTTCTTCGTAGACCTGGCCTTGCCGGTCGCTGGCCGTGGGCGTGCTGCGCAGGGCATCGGCGCCCCGGCGCTCGTGCATCAGGGTGGTCTGGGTCACTGCCCAGCCATTGCCTTCCTTGCTCACCAGCATACGGCCCTCAACCCTGGCGTCGGTGATGAAGACCTGATTAAAGGTGGCATGGCCGTTCATCTGCTTGAGCGGCTGCACCACCACGCCGGGCTGGCGCATCGGCAGCACGAAATAGCTCAGGCCGGCATGCTTGGTCTTGTCCCAGTCGGTGCGTGCAAGCAGCAGACCGAAATCGGCCTTTTGTGCGCCCGAGGTCCAGAGCTTCTGGCCGTTGATGACCCAGTCATCGCCCTGGCGATCGGCACGCGTGACGGCACCTGCAGCGTCTGATCCGCTGCCTGGTTCGCTGAAGAGCTGACACCAGGCCTCTTCGCCGGTCAGGCTGGGCCGCAGGAAGCGCTCCTTTTGCCAGTCGGTGCCATGTTCGAGCAGGGTGGCTGCGGCCAGGGTGCGGATGCCTACCTTGGCCACGCCCACGGCGCCGATGCGTCTGAACTCTTCTTCAACTACGGGCACCAGACCCACGGACAGTTCGCGTCCGTACCAGCGCTTGGGCCAGTGCGGCACGCCCCAGCCGGAGTCGATCAGGGTATTGCGCCACTGCACCAGACTTTGGTCGGGGTTCCAGTGAGCCTCAAGCCAGGCGCGCACCTCGGCGCGGACTTCGGATTCGGTGGGTGTGCTCATGCGTCGACTCCTTCCCAGTAGGCCATCATGCGTTCGCGGTGTTCATGCGCATCCCCAAAGAGCACTTCAGAACTCTTGGCGCGCTTGAACCACAGGTGGGTGTCCTGATCCCAGGTAAAGCCGATGCCGCCATGAATCTGGACAGCATGCACGGCCGTCTGCAGGTAGGTGTCGCCTGCTCCAGCCTTGGCTAGCGACGCCACTGCCACGGCATCGACATCGCCTTCGTCCAGCGCCCCGGCCGCGTAATAGGCCGCCGATTTGGCGAGCTCAACCTCCAGCAGCATGTCGGCCTGCTTGTGCTTCATGGACTGAAACGACGCGATGGACTTGCCAAACTGCACGCGCATCTTGGCGTACTCGAGCGCGTCTTCGCGCAGGCGAGCGGCACCGCCCACCATTTCCTTGGCAAGACACACCGTCGCTTCAAGCATCACCTGGTCAAAGGCCGGCGCTGCATGGCCTTCGGTGCCCAGCAACTGCGCGGGTGTGTCCTCGAAGGTGAGGCGGGCGAGCTTGCGTGTGGCGTCCATAGTGGCTAGTGCGCGGCGCTGCAGGCCTGGTGCATCGGCCTGCACGGCAAAAAGCGACAGGCCCTCGCGGCCTGTGCTTTCAGGTGCACGGGCCAGCACGAGAATGAGGTCGGCGGTATGGCCGTCGAGCACGAAACTCTTGTGTCCGTTCAGGCGCCAGCCTTCGGCCTTGCGCTGCGCGGTGAGGGTGACTGACGCCGCATCCCAGCGACCGCTGTCTTCGGCCGCAGCCAGGGTGGCAATGGTCTCGCCGCTGGCGATGCCGGGCAGGTAGGCTGCCTGTTCATCTTCGCTGGCGCCATGCAGCAGGGCACCGGCAGCCAGTACGGTGCTGGCGAAGTAGGGCGCGCAAAAGAGCGCGCGACCCATTTCTTCCAGCACGATGCAATGCTCGGTAAAACCGAAACCATGGCCACCATGGGCCTCTGGGATGCGCACGGCACACAGGCCAAGCTCGGCATTCATGGCCTTCCAGGCGGCGCGGTCAAATCCGGCCTCGGTGGCCATGAGGCGTCGGACTTCAGTCGTGGGGGCGCGGTCGGCGAGATAGCGTCGCACGGCCGTGCGGAACTCATCTTGCTCGGCGGTAAAGCTGAATTTCACGGGGTCTCCTCTGCGTTTCCCCAATGATAGGCCATGCGCCAGGCTCGGCCCTCGAGGGGTGGCTCTCAGCAGCACAGGTGCCCGGTGCGGTGTGTCCTGGAGAGCGCTGCCGGGTTGGCACGTGATTTGCATCCGTTGATGTATACATGAATGGATGCACGGCGATGGATCAGTCTTCACAACCTGCGGCACGCGAGTGGTTATACCGACCGGCCGACGCGCTCCCCGGCGCGCCGCAAGGCGCGCTGGTGGGCAAGCGCTTTGCGGTCAAGGACAATATTGATGTAGCGCGGTGGCCTACCACTGCGGCCTGTCCTGCGTTCGCTTACACGCCGGCCGAACATGCCACGGTGGTGCATCGGCTGCTCCAGGCTGGTGCGGCGCTGGTGGGCAAGACCAATCTCGACCAGTTCGCCTGCGGGTTGAATGGCACCCGGTCTCCTCATGGTGCGGTGCCTAACGCTTTTAATCCCGACTATGTCAGCGGCGGTTCCAGTGCGGGTTCGGCGCATGTGGTGGCCACCGGGCAGGTGGATTTTTCGCTGGGCACAGACACCGCCGGCTCGGGCCGCGTGCCTGCCGGGCTGAACAACATTGTCGGGTTCAAGCCGAGCAAGGGCTGGCTCTCGACCCGCGGGGTCGTGCCTGCAGCTCGCACCGTGGACTGCGTCTCGGTTTTTGCACGTACCGTGCCCCAGGCCTGGGCTGCGGTGCAGGCCGCAGCGCGTTTTGATCCCTCGGATGCCTGTTCTCGCGAACTTCAGATGCAGGCCACGCCCTTGCCTGCGGGCGTTCGAGTCGGCATTCCTGCAAAGCCCGAGTTTTTCGGTGATGCCCAGGCTGCTGCGGCCTGGCAGGAGGCGCTCGACCGACTTGGCATGCTGGGCGCCACAGCGGTAGCGATCGACGACACTGCGCTATCCGAAGCAGCCGACCTGCTCTACGGCAGCGCCCTGGTGGCTGAGCGCTATCAGGCCATCCGCGCCTTCTTCGATGCGCACGAGAGTGAGGTCATCGAACCGGTGCGCAGCATCATTGCGGCGGGCCGCAACTACAGCGCGGCGGATCTCTTTGATGCGCAGGAACGGCTTCGCGAGTTGGCCCGCAGGGTCGAGCCGATGTGGCAGACCATCGATGTCCTGATGGTGCCCACGGCGCCCACCCACTACCGGATCGACGAGATGCTGGCCGACCCGGTGGTCCTCAACCGCAACCTGGGCCGGTACACCAACTTCGTCAACCTGCTCGACTACGCCGCCATCTCCGTGCCGAGCAGCATCCGTGCCGATGGCCTGCCCTTTGGGATCACCCTGATCGCGCCTGCCGGCGGCGACGCGCGCCTCGCCCAGTTGGCGGCTCGCTATCACGCGCACTGTGATCTGCCCCTGGGCGCGACCTCAATGCGCCTTTCTGCCGAAGAAGCGCAGTGGTCTCCCTTCCCTTTGATTCAGGCGCAAGCCACCGTTCAAGTGGCCGTGGTGGGAGCGCATCTGAGCGGCATGCCTCTGAATGGCCAGTTGACCGAGCGCGAGGCCACCCTGTTGCGCAGCACACGCACCGCCCCGGACTACCGCCTCTTTGCACTGCCCAACACCACGCCGCCCAAGCCCGGTCTGCTGCGGGTTGCGCCCGGCACCGGCCATGGCATCGCGCTAGAAATCTGGGAGATGCCCGTCGCGCACTTCGGGTCTTTCGTGGCGCTCATTCCCGAGCCTCTGGGCATCGGCACCTTGCGTCTCGAGGATGGCAGCACCGTGCAGGGCTTTCTGTGCGAACCCATCGCCCTCGAAGGTGCGACCGACATCAGCCACCTCGGTGGATGGCGCAGCTATATCGCCTCGCAACAGCCTCTCTCCTCCCCTCCCAAGCCCATCAAGACAAGGACGATCGAATGAACACCCCAGCGCAATCGACCAACGAGAATTCGCACACCGCCGATACCGTGCGGCGTCGCATCATCAAGACTGCCGCCGCTACGGTGGCATTGGCGGGCGCACCCGCCATCGTGCGGGCGCAGTCCGTGAAGATCCGCATCGGCTATTGGCCCGTGGCCTCTGGGCTGCCCTTCTTTGCAGCGGTTGATAAGGGTTATTTCAAGGATGCCGGTCTGGAGGTGGAGCCCCTGCGTTTTGCAAGCCCTCAACAGGTGGCCGAGGCCATGATTGCCGGTCGTGCCGACGGCAGCTCCAATGGCACGGCCTCAGCGGCCCTGGGCATTGCCGAATTGGCGCAGCCGGGCCTGCTCAAGATCATCTGCACCAATCCGACCAACGCGAAATTCGTGCTCGATGAATTCATCGTGGCCAAGGACAGCCCGATCAAGGCGATCTCCGAACTCTCGGGCAAGAAGATTGGTTGTGGCCCGGGTGTGCAGAACGTGACCCTGGCCCGCACCGTGGCCGAGCGGGCCGGTGCAAAAGGGTTTTCGATTGTCGAGCTGCCAATTGCCCAGCATGTCGCTTCGATTGCCGCGGGTCAGATCGATGCCTGCTACACCCTGGAACCCACCGGAACGGTCGGCCGCCTCAATGGAACCACGCGCAATCTCGAGGTTGGCGTGATTGCCAAGTACATCCTGGGTGACCCCATGGCGCCCTGGCATGGCGGCTCGGCGAGCCTCACCACCGAGTTTTTGCGCAAGCAACCGGATCTTGCCCGTCGCTACATCGCGGCCTACAAGCGTGGCGTAGATCTGGTGAAAAACAATCCGGCCGAGGCGCGTGGATCGCTCAAGGGCTACACCGCGATCGAGGGCGCGCTGACAGCCGAAGTGCCGATGTCGGATTACCTCATGTCGACTGACTTCAAGGCCTCTGATACCGAGTACTTCCAGAAGTTCTTTGATCTGTTCTCGGATCGGGGCATCTTCAGCAAGCGCATCGACGTGGCCGCCCTGCTTTACAAGCCCTGATGCCATGAGCAGCCACCCTTCAGCATCT
>JBEELY010000308.1:0-6672 GCA_041167925.1 Pseudomonadota bacterium
TGCGCCTTCAGTCAGGCCGGGCGGTGTGGGGGCTTGGGCGGCGTGGCCATCACGAAGAACATGCCGCCGGCACCGGCCAGAAGCGCGAGCAGCGTAAAGCCCGCGCGGTAGTCGCCGGTCCAGTCGGCCATCACCCCGGCCACCAGTGGTCCGCTGATCTGGCCGATCGCAATCACCAGCGAGGAGATGCCCATGATCATGCCGATGGCACGTCGACCGAAATAGTCGGCCCGGATGGCCTGCATGAAGGGTCCCCGAAGCCCCCAGGCCACCCCATGCACCAGGGCGAAACCCACCAGCATGGCGGTATTGGCTGCCCAGGTGAGCAGGAGCAGGCCGGCGGCATGCAGGAGCATGCAGGCCGCCGCCATCATGCGCTTGTTGTAGCGATCGCCCACCCACATGCCGATGCCAACGCCACCGATCTGGCCCAGAGTCATGAGGGAAATGATGAAAGAGGCACTGGCCAGGCTGTAGCCCAGGCCTTCCTTCATATGCGAGATGGCATGCACATTGACTGAGGTGACCACCAGCAGCGCCGCGCCATGACCAAAGGCCAGCAGCCAAAAGGCCCGGGTGCGCAGGGCCTCGCGGGCCGTGAACTCCACGGGCGCGGCGGGCGCAGTCGATACGGCTGGCGTAGTCTGGCCCGCCGCAGACTGCCCGGCTGGCGTGGCGGGGACTGTCGCATTCGATTGGGGCGGCGCAGCTTTGTCAGGGGAGCCAGGCGCAGGCTCGCCATCGATGGTCTGACCCAGATCGGAAGGTTTGCCCTTAAAGACGCTGGCCAGCGGCCATCCGAGCAGCAGCACCGCCACGGCTGACCCCAGGGCTGTGGCCCGCCAGCCAAAGGCGGCGATGGAGCCTGCCACCACCGGAACAATCAGGCCCCCCAGCGCAAGACCCAGGCTGGAGGTGGCCATCGCCCGCGCCCGCTTGCGCTCGAACCAATGAATGATGGCCACATTGATGGGAAAGTAACCGCACAGGCTGACCCCGGCAGCGATCAGGAGCGAAGCCAGGTAAAAGCCGGTGAGGGTTTCGATCTGACTGAAGGCCACCAGACCCAGAGAGAACAGCACCACGCCGATGCGGATCATGATGCCCGGGCCGAAGCGATCGACCAGCCAGCCTAGCGCGGGGCCGATGACAGCCGTCTCCATGGACTGCAGGGCGGCCGCCCCGGAGAGCGCCGTCTTGCTCCAGCCTTGCTCGATGGCAAGCACTGCGATATAGGCCCCGAAGGACTGATGGTTCAGTCCGGCCTGCATGAACTGCAAACCAGCGCCCGCGCCAGCCACCCGCCATCCGTGAAAGATCTTCATGCGTCTCCTCAGAAGCCTGATTCTCTCTCATCAAGCGCAAGCCTGCAGACGAGCGGTACCATTCGGTGATCAAGACAAGGAGACCCCCGTGAGCGCTTCCTCCGCCAGCGATCTCGATCGGCTGACCGACCTGCCCGACTGGGACAGCCCGGTGCCCTATATCCGCCGCACCCATGACTGGTACAACGCTCTGGGCTACGGCAATCCCTATCGCTACGCCCACTTCGAGCAGGTGCCCTTCACACGGTTCAGCGCGCCTCTCAGCAAGACCCGGGTGGCGCTGCTGACCACCGCCGCGCCCTATCAACCCGACAAGGGCCCACAGGGCGCTGGCGCGCCTTACAACGCCGCAGCCAAGTTCTACAAGGTCTACAGTGGCGACACGTCGCTCGATCACGACCTGCGCATCTCCCATGTCGGCATCGACAGGGCGAACACCACTGATGACAGCGCGACCTGGTTTCCGCTGCCCGCCTTGCGCCGCGCCCAGGCGGCCGGTCGTATCGGCAGCATCGCCCCCCGGTTTTTTGGCGTGCCCACCAACCGCAGCCAGCGGCATACTCTGGAGGTGGATTGTCCTGAGCTTCTGGCGAGCTGCCGGGCCGATGGCGTGCAGGCGGCCGTGCTGGTCGCCAACTGCCCGGTCTGTCACCAGACCATGAGCCTGACTGCCCGATACCTCGAGGCGGCGGGCATCCCCACGGTGGTGATGGGTGCGGCCAAAGACATCGTCGAGCACTGCGGCGTGCCGCGGTTTCTGTTCAGCGACTTTCCGCTGGGCAATGCCGCCGCCCGCCCCCACGATGCGGCCTCGCAGGACAGCACGCTGGCGCTTGCGCTTGATCTGCTCGAACACGCGGTCGGCCCACGGAGCACCGTGCAAAATCCCCTGCGCTGGCAGGGCAGCACCACCTGGAAGCAAGACTACCTCGACCTCAGCCGCCTATCGGCCGAGGAGATTGCCGCGCGGCGTGCGGCCAATGATCAGATCAAGACGGTGGCCCAGGGCGTGCGCGACACCACGCTCGCCGGGCAGACCGACTGAGGCAGGAGACCCGCCCCGTGCAGCAGGACACCCCCCTCTCCAGCGCAGCTCCAGAGAGCCTTGCGGCAGCCCACTCAAGCCCTGGCCCAAAGCCCTTCGCAGGCGTGCGGGTGCTCGACTTCACGCACTTTCTGGCCGGCCCCTTCAGTACATTCCAGCTCGCCCTGCAAGGCGCGGAGGTGATCAAGGTCGAGCCGGTGTCGGGCGATGCCATGCGGCTGTCGCCCATCAGCCGGGAATGGTCTGAGCGCCAGCTCGGCCCGGCCTGGATGGCGGTCAATGCCAACAAGCGCAGCATCACGCTCGATCTGGGAAAGCCCGAAGCGGTCGAGATCGTGAACCGGCTGGCGCGCGAGGTGGACATCGTTTGCGAAAACTTCCGCCCGGGCGTGCTTGAGCGCAAGGGCATCGGCTGGTCGCAGCTGTCCAAGCTCAACCCCAGGCTCATCTATTGCGGCATCTCGGGCTTTGGCAGTACCGGCCCCGAACGCGGCACAGCGAGTTTCGACGGAAAAATCCAGGCCATGTCCGGACTGATGTCGATCACCGGCGACGAGCAAGGCGGGCCCATGCGCGCCGGCTTTGCGCTGGCCGACATCACCACCGGCATGACGGCCGCCTTTGCGATGGCGAGCGCGCTCTATCAGCGTACGCACACCGGCCAGGGCCAGTTTGTCGATGTCGCCATGCTCGATGCCATGCTCAATTTCATGGCGCCCCAGGTGGCCGAATACACGGTCATGCAGTACATGCATCCGCAATACGGCAATCGGTCCACCAGCCGCAAACCCACGGCCGACCGTTTTGCCTGCGGCGACGGACATATCGTGCTGGCGGTGCTCACCGACAAGCAGTTCGACAACCTGCTGCGTGCCCTGGGCCGCAGCGACCTCTTGGGCGACCCTCGTTTTTCCGACTGGTTCACCCGCACCGAAAACGAAATCGAACTGCGCCGCATCATTGAAGAGGCCATGCGCGAGGGCAATGCCAAGGCCTGGGAAGCACGCCTCACCGCGGCCGATGTGCCCTGCGCGACCGTCTGGAAGATCTCCGAGATCGTGAACCACCCACAGGTCGCCCATCGCGGCCTGGTGCAGCCCGCCCTGACGCCCTATGGCGAGGTCAGGCTGGCCGGCGCCGGATTCCGGATGGCCCATGGCAATGGCGGCATCGAGGGGCCCGTGGCCACGCCCGGCGCCGATACGCAGCGCGTGCTGGCCTCGCTCGGCTACAGCGACGAACAGATCCAGCGCCTGCAGGCCAGCCGGGTGATCTGAACGGGCTCCCCGCAGCCAGGCACACAACACGTCAGCCATTCACTGATCCACAACATCAAACTCCCCTCACCATGTTCACGCTCTATCGCGCCCGTCGCATTCACACCTTCAACCCTGCCCGGCCCGAGGCCACCCATGTGGCCGTACGTGACGGCCGCATCCTGGGGGTGGGCAGCGCCGAAGAACTGGCAGGCTGGGGCGAGCATGTGCTTGATGAACGCCTGGCCGACAAGGTGCTGTTACCCGGGTTCGTCGAAGGTCACAGCCATCTGGGTGAAGGCGTTTACTGGCGCTACATCTACTGCGGCTTTTTTGATCGCATGGGGCCTGATGGCCGCATCTGGCCGGGCCTAGGCTCGATCGATGCCGTCGTGCAGCGGCTGCTCCAGGTTCAGGCTGAGCGGCCCGCAGACACGGGTCCGCTCGTGGCCTGGGGCTTCGACCCCATCTACTTCACTGGCCGACGCTGCAACCGACATGACCTCGACCGGGTCAGCACCACGCGGCCGATTGCCCTGATGCATGCCAGCGGTCACATCACCAACGGCAACAGCCTCGCGCTCGAGCTGGCCGGATTGTTGCGCCCGGGGGTAGATCATCCGGGCATCCTGCTGGGCAACGACGGCCTGCCCAATGGCGAGCTGCGCGGACCTGAGGCCATGACCCCCGTGCTGGTCAAATGCGGGGTGAGCCGCGATGTGATGGCCGGTGATACCGAGGGTGCGCTGGCCTTCGGACAACTGGCGGTGCGCAAGGGCGTGACCACGGCCACCGATCTGGCCAGTTCGATCAGCGAGCGCAGTGTCGACCAGCTGCTCGAGGTGACCGGCCGGGCCGACTATCCGGTGACCCTGGTGCCTGCCATGCATGTGCGCGGCCAGACGGTCGAGCAGGTCATCGAACGCGCGCTCGCACTCAAAGCGCGCAGCAGCGAGCGCCTGCTGCTCGGTCGCGTCAAGGCCCATGCTGATGGATCCATTCAGGGTTTTTCGGCCCGTCTGCGTTGGCCGGGCTATTTCAACGGCGCACCGCAGGGCTTGTGGTACGTCGAGCCGGAATACCTGCGCCGGGTGTATGCCATGGCCCTGGAAAACGGCATTCAGATGCATACCCACACCAATGGCGATGCAGCCATCGACCTGGCCCTCGACTGCATCGAAGACGCCCTGCGCAAGCACCCTTCAGGCGATCACCGTTTCATGCTCCAGCACTGCCAGATGGCCGACCGGGCGCAGTTGCAGCGCATGAAGGCCCTGGGCGTGGGTGGCAATTTCTTTGCCAACCATCATTTCTACTGGGGTGATGCCCACTACGGACTCACGCTCGGCCCAGATCGCGCCGAGCGCATGAATCCCTGCCGTTCGGCGCAAGAGCTCGGGGTACGCTGGACCATCCACTCCGATGCGCCCGTCACGCCGCTCGGTCCGCTGCATGTGGCCTGGTGCGCGGTCAATCGCCTCACGGCCAGCGGTCGCCTGCTCGGCGCCCACGAACGTATCAGTGTGGGCGAAGCGCTACGGGCAGTTACCCTGGGGGCTGCCTCCACCCTGCATCTGGATCAGGAGATCGGCAGCATCGAAACCGGCAAGCGCGCCGACTTTGCCGTGCTGGAAGACGACCCCTTCGAGATCGACCCGGGCCGTCTGAAGGACGTCCGGGTTTGGGGCACGGTGCAGGGCGGGCGAATCTTTAGTGCGAATGCCTGATCACGGATGCTGGATCAGGGACGCCTGATCGCGAATGTCTGATCAAAGTACCGCTTCGATCAGGCAAGGCCCGGGCGTGGCCAAGCCGCGCTGAAGCTCCCGGGCCAGCTCACCCAGGGTGGTCGCCCTGGCCGCTGGCACACCCATGCCCCGGGCCATGCTCGTGAAGTCCAGATCCGGGCGATCGAGATTGAGCATGTGATTGGCACGCGGCCCGGGCGTACCTGCACCCACGCCCGCAAACTCACCCTGCAGGATGCGGTAGGCGCGGTTCGCAAAAATCAGCACCGTGATGTCGAGATTTTCGCGGGCCATCGTCCAGAGCGACTGGATGGTGTACATCGCGCTGCCATCGCCCTCGAGCACCAGCACCTTGCGATCGGGAGCGGCAATGGCTGCGCCGATGGCCTGGGGCAGGCCAAAGCCGATGGCGCCACCGCAGGAGGTCAGAAAGTCATGCGGCCGCGCACGCGCGGTGAGAGGCCCGAGGGCACGCCCACCGGTGACCGACTCATCGATCACGATGGCCTGCTCGGGAATGCAGGCGGCGATGACCTGGCCCATGCCATCGACCGTGATCGGCCCCTCAGGTAGTGCCGGCAGGACGAGCTCTCCCACCCCCGCCGGGGCCTTGGTGCGCGCGCCCAGGGCGTCGGCCAGGGCTTCCAGCGCTCCCACCACGTCTTCGCCCGGATGCGCCACCCGCAGAATGCGGCAGCCCGGGGGCGACTGGCGCCCCCGCTTGCCGGGATAGGCAAAGAAAGACACGGGCTCCTCGCAGCCCACCAGCAGCAGATTGCGGTAAGGCTTGAGGGCCGCCATGGCGGCATCGGGAACATAGGGCACGCGGGGCGCATTGACCCGCCCGGCACCGCGCTGGGTGCGCGCCGTGGTGAATTCGGTCATGAGGGCGCAGCCCGTGGCCGCGGAAATCCGACCGGCCATTTCCAGGCCCTGGGCATGCACAGCCACATCGCCCAACAGTATTACGGTGGGCTCGCCTGAACGCAGCACGTCCACCGCAGCCGCCAGATCGGAAGCATCGGCCGCAGCACGACCCAGACGCTCGATCGGGCCGGTCTCGCCCTGCGTGGCGGGTACTTCGCCCCAGGCGCAGTCGGCGGGCAAGACCAGGGTGGCGATCTTGCCGGGGGGGGTGCTGGCTGCCTGGACGGCATTTCTGGTGGCGGCCTGTACCCCCACCGACGAGCCGATGGTGTGCACCCACTGCGACATCGGCCGGGCCACGCCCTCAATGTCGCTGGTGAGTGGCGCATCGAGCGCCACATGCGGCAAGGCATGTTCGCCGACCACATTGA
>JBEELY010000002.1:0-5083 GCA_041167925.1 Pseudomonadota bacterium
AGCCCAGATCGTCCATGTAGATCACGACGATATTGGGGCTGCCTGGCTTGGCGGTGGAGACGGGCTTCCACCAGGGCTCGGAGTCTTGAATGGCACGGGCGACCTTGCCGCCAAAGCCGGGGTAGCTGCGGGTGTCCTCGCTGCTCATGGAATGCGTCTCCTTGTGATCGTCCGCGATGCTATGGCAACCTGTCATAACAGGTCAACCAAGTTGATCCAATGAACCGAATCCCCGCGCTGAATCACCCCGCGGGTCCACCGAGGTCACCATGAACGCATTGCAGGGCACGCGCGTGCTCGATCTTTCCCATGTCATTGCAGGCCCTACCTGCGGCCACTATCTGGCGCAGTTGGGTGCCGAAGTGATCAAGATCGAAGGGCCGCCGCATGGCGACGTCTTGCGCGCGGGCAAGCGGGGCATGGTCGATGAGACGGTGAGTGTGGGCTTTGCCACGCTCAACGCCGGCAAGCGTTCGGTCCGGCTCGATCTCAAGACCCAGGAAGGGATCGAAGCGCTGCGTACGCTGGTGGTGAGCGCCGACGTGTTTATCGAAAATTTCCGGCCCGGCACCATGGACCGACTGGGCCTGGGTGCCGAGGTGATCCGCAGCTGGCGGCCCGACATCGTGCATGTGTCGATCTCGGGCTATGGCCATGAAGGTGAGTGGTCTGGTCGCGGCGCTTACGACCATGTGGTGCAGGCGGTGACCGGCATGATGGCCTTGCAGGGTGAAGAGGGTGATGACCCGGTCAAGGTGGGCTTTCCGGTGATCGATGCGGCGGCCGGTATGGTGGCCTCGCAGGCTGTGCTGGCGGCCTTGCTGCGCAGGGGGCGCACTGGCGAGGGCGCGCGGCTTGATGTGTCCATGGCGCAGGCAGCGCTGCAGCTGATGCTCTCGCCTGCAGTGGCTACGGCCTTTGAGGGTGCAGACCGTCCGAGGCCGGGCAACCGGGGCTTCTCGGGCAGTCCGGGGGCGGCGACCTGGCGCTGCGCCCAAGGCTGGATTGCCACCGCCGCCAATGTGCCGCGTCAGTTCTCAGCCCTGTGCGAGGCGCTCGGCGTGCCCGAACTTTTACAGGATGAGGCGCTGCTGGACGTGGGCGCGCTGCGTGCCGGGGCGGGTTTTGTCATGGCCCGTGATGCTGCAGGCCTGCATGCCCGGCTGGCGGCGGCCTTCGAGCGTCACGATGCTCATGCGCTCGAGGCGCAGCTGGCCGCGCGCGGTGTGCCTGCGGCACGGGTGCGTTCGCTGCATGAGTTTGTGAGCGAGTTTGCGCAGGGCGCGATGATGACCGCGCCAGTGAGCTGGACCGACTATCCGGCGGGTCGGGTGGTGTCGCTCGGGCCGGGCTGGAAGACCGATGGCCAGCTGCCTGCAGCGCCCGCGCCTGCGCCGCGTCTGGGTGCCGACAACGATGCGCTGTTGGGGCCGGCCCCGAGGGGCTGACCGGCCTCAGGCGGGTCGCTGAGCGGCGGCGGGAGACGACAGTCGTCCGATGTAGCCCACGCTCAGGGCATTGGCGATCAGCAAGACCTGAAAGACCGCAATGCCCAGCCAGACCCAGGCCGGATGGCCGCCATCCATAAAGGTGCCAAAGATGGCTGGCGAAATGGCCAGCCCCGTGTCCAGACCGGAATACACCAGGCCATAGACACGTCCGGTGGCGCCGGGAGGGCTTGCCTTGCGCACGAGCAGGTCGCGCGCCGGGCCGGCCGTGCCAAAGCCCAGGCCCATGAGCGCAAACAGCCCCGGCACCATCCAGCCCGGTGCGGGCGACAGGGCAATGACCAGCGACACGCAAGCCGCAACCGAAAAGCCCACGGCCACGATGCGCTCGGCATGGTCGGGATTGGCCGCCACGAAGCCGCCGATCAAGGTGCCGCCCGCGCTGGCCAGCATGAAGGCGGTCAGGCACAGGGCGACCCAGGCCGTGGGCACATCGTGCAGCAGGCGTGCCGCTTCAGGGCCGAAGGTCTGAATGCCGCCAAAGCCCAGAGCAGAGGTGAGGAAGAAGGCAAAGCTGAGCCACACCGCGGGCAGCCTGAGAAAGTCCAGGCTCGAGGCAGACCCGGAGCCGGCGGCCGAGGCCTGTGCCCTGGCTTGTCCTGCGGCCGCGGCACCCGAGGCGGGCGCCTGTTCCCCTGCTTGTGCTGCCGCTAGCTCCGGTGTCGGGGCAGGCACGCGGCCCAAGAGGTCGACGGTCTGGCCAGCCAGCAGATGCCGGTGCGACCAGACCAGCGCAAATGCGAGCGCGGGCAGCACGCCCGCGGCCAGGACCGCGATGCGCCAGTGCGCCAGGCCCGTGATGCCCACCAGAAAGACCGGTGCGAGCGCCCAGCCCAGGCTGCCGGCAATGCCATGCATGGCATAGGCTTTGGCCAGGCGCGGCCCGGTGATGCGGGCATTGAGGATGGAGTAGTCCACCGGATGAAAGGGCGCATTGCCCAGCCCCGCCAGCACGCAACCGGCCATCAGCACGCCATAGGTGGGCGCACTGGAGATCACCAGGGTCGACAGCATGAAGCTGGTCAGCGCGCCCAGCATGACCGGCACCGCGCCGATGCGGTCGACCAGAAAACCGGCCAGGGCCTGACCGATGCCCGAGACCACGAAGAACACGGTCATGAGCAGGCCGAGCTCGGCATAGGAGAGATCGAAGGCCTCCTTGATCCAGGGAAACAGCGGCGCGACGATCAGGTGAAAGAAATGCGAGCAGCCATGGGCACCGGACACCACCGCAATGGTGCGCCGTTCGGCTGAAGCACTCATCGGCGTTCTCCGGGGGTCTGAGCTGCGCCCGCGCCAGCGCCTTCACCTGAAGGTGAGGGTGATCGAGCGGACAGGTGCGAGGTCAGTTCAAGTTGATCGACCGGAAAACCCAGGGCGCGGGCCCGTTCGGTGAGTGCCTTGAGGGCATCCGGCGCGAGTTGCGGCTGACGCGCCAGGATCCACAGGTACTTGCGACCGGGCTCGCCCACCATGACCCAGCGGTAGTCGGCATCGAGTGCGATCACCTGATAGTCACCCCAGCCGAAGGGCAGCCACCGCAGTGCCTCGGGCAGAAAACTCACCTGCAGCCTGGCATTGCTTGCATCAAGGGCGCGGGCCTGGCCGGTTGCGGTGTCGAATTCGGGCCCCTCGGCCGTGCCGCCGGTGCGGCAGCGGTTGGTGACCTGGATGTGCCCGTCCGGGCGCAGCGCATAGGTGGCCCGGGTATCGCTCAGGCAGCGGCGCTGAAAGAAGTTGGGCAGCTTGGTGATTTCGTACCAGGTGCCCATGTAGCGTACCGGATCGACCGAGGCCACGAGAGGCAGGGGCTCGCGGGCCTGGGCCCCAGTGGTGAAAGGCCCGGCGGCGATGGCCCCGCAAGCGACGGTCAAGGCCAGAGTGGTTCGGGTTGCTCGCTTGAGAGCGTGAGTCCAAAGAAGGCGCATGTTCGGGCTCAGGTGCGCAGCTCGAGCCAGAGCTGCAGGGATTGCGCGGCAAGGCGGCCCTGTGCATCAAAAATGGCCGTGCCCGCGTGGTATTTGCGACCCTCCTGGCCCATGGGCCAGCCGATCACCACACAGGGCTCACCCGGCCGGATGGGCTGAAGCACCTGCGCGCTCATGCGGCCAGTCATCATGAGCGGCGTGGGATTGAGGCGGTTGGACCAGGCGAATCCGGCAGGGCAGTCGAGCGCAGCCCAGACGATTTCCGGGCGAAGCGCGCCGGTCTCGTCGGTGGGCAGGCTGGCATCGGGCGTCCAGAGGGCCGCCACCACGCCCTGTGCAGGGTCGACTTCGGTAGGCACGATGCACAGGCCATCATGTTCACGGCGAATGCCGCAGCCGAAGCAGGTTTCGTAATCTTCCTGGCCCAGGCGCTGTCGGGCTGTCATGCGGCCCAGGGCCCCGGCCGCCTCGGCCCGCGCAGGATCGGGGGCCGCGGGAATGTCGTTTGGCAGCGTGGTGGGCACCGCTTCGGCAATCAGGGTCTCGCCCTCATGCAGGCTGATCCCGCCCTCGCCCAGCGGGCGTAGCTGCAGCGGGGCATCCAGCGGCGTGGGTGCGCGCAGTGTGACCTGCACGGCACCACCCCCAAGGCGCGCCGCGATCGCACCGGCCACATAGCCGCCGTTGCCGGAGGTGGCCGGTCCATTGAAGCGGCGCGCGATGATCAGAGGGGCGGAGAAGTCGGGTGTCATGGCCTGGGGGCGTGGGAAAGGCGGGGTCTGTCGAGGCTTTGATCATCCCACGACCGGTGCGCACTGCTACCATCCCGCATCACGAGGACATGACCGAGGGCATGACCCTGCGGCAGGTTCATGCATCTATGGAAGGGAAGCGTCCCCGGCGGGGCGCCCGGACTTCAAACCCGGTGAGGGGCGCCAGACGTTCCTGGTGGGTTCGACTCCCACTCCCTTCCGCCATCCGGTGTTTTACGACACGCCGTGTCGGGCCTGCTCCACGCGCTCCTGACAGGCGAGGCAGCGCGCCACGAAGGGCTGGGCCTGCAGGCGCAGCTGCCTAATCACGTGGCCGCAATCGACGCATCGGCCATAGTGGCCCTGTTCAAGCCTTTGCAGGGCCGCCTCGCAGGCACGCAGTTCCTCAAGGTCGCGTCGCGCATCGGCAAAGTCGGTCGTCGACTGGTCGTCAGCGACCGAGGCATCGCCGCTATCCCCATGGTGGCCCAGGTCCTCGCTGACCTGCGCGGCATCGCCCAGCGCGTCATCGATCTCATGCTGAAGCTGTGCGATGCGGGCCTCGAGCCAAGGCCGAGGATCGAAGCCTGCCTCAGTCGAGTGAGGCGTGTGCTGCGCTTCAGGCGCGCGAGGCGCGGGTTTGCGATCGGCGGGCGTGACAATGTTCTTCGGCATGAAGGCCTCCACTGCGAGACCTTCGATGGTCGGTTGGCCTGGCCTCATCCGACTTGAGCGGGCTCAGGTTTGCAACTCAGATACGGAACTCAGGTGCGAAAGAATCCGCGGATCACGTCCAGGGCCTGCTCGACCTCGGCATCACCCACATCCAGATGCGTGACCCAGCGTTGCACCAGACCGCTGCCATAGCGGCCGGCCGAGCCATTGACCTGAATGC
>JBEELY010000068.1:0-3058 GCA_041167925.1 Pseudomonadota bacterium
GCGCGCCCAGCTTGAAGAGCAAAAAGCCATCGGGCCCGCCCAGAATCTGCTGGTAGCTCGGACCCACCCCGACACTGAACGCTGGGGTTTGAAGGTCGATGCTCGAAGGCAGATCGGCGCCTGAGGGCCCTGGAAGGCTGGTGCTCGAGGCGGAGGTGTCCTTGCCGCCTGCCGCGGCGGTCTGCGTATGCGGATCCGGGCCCTGCCCTGGCCCGAGCCGTACGGACTGGTCTTGAAGCGAGGGCGGTACGCGGGTCGTGCGCTCGGCAACCCACTGCTCGCGATCAATGCTCACCCGAGTGAGGGCCATGCCGCGCTGCTGCAGGCTGAGCTCGATGCGTCTGACCTGCACAGGAAGTGCGGCATGCAGCAGACGGATCAGATCATGCAGACGTTGTTTGGCATGCACGCCCGCGTCGGTATCGAGCGTCGCGCGGGCCTGATCGCCCTGCAGGGTCAAGCGCTTCAGGGTCCATCCGGTGCGTGCCTGCACGGCCGATTGCAAGGCCTTGAGTCGGGCGGGATCGAGCCGGACCTGGGCTGTGCTTGCTTGGGGTGCAGGCGCAGCTTGCGGCGCCATGGCCTGGATCGGCGGCAGCGGTGGCGCCAGCACCTTCGGCGTGGCCAGCCCCTGCAGACCCTGCGGGCCGGTGTGAACGGTCAGGCCCAGCATCAGGGTATTGCCGCGCTCCAGGCCGGCGCTCCAGTCGAGCCAGGAGGTGGGCCGGTACACCACCCCGACATTCAGTGGGCTGGATTGCCGCTGTGTATTGCCCTGAGGTTCACGCCGATAGTCGTTGCCATCGACCTCGGCCTTGATCAGCCACTGGCTGTTGACCTGGTACTGCACGCCGCCAAACAGGCTGGTGGGTCCGCGAAAAAAAGTCTGAACCGCAGGAATGCCGCCCTCGCCGACCAGGCTGCCCGGGCGTGTGTCCCAGCGTGAACCCAAAACGCTTAGAGGATTGCTCAGATTGCCGCGGGCACCAAGGTAGCCCCAGCCCAGCCCCAGGCTGAAATCCCAGGCGCCCCAGCGCTTGCTGGCCACGAGGTACTCGCCTGAGAAGAGCCCGGTGCCGCCCAGGTCGCGGATGCCCACCGCCACTTGCGGCACATAGGCCGACTCTTCAAACAGGCGCAGCTTGAGGTCGATGCTTTTGTCCTTGTAGGACTGATTTCCGGCAATCGACGGCCCATACAGACGGTTGCTGATGTCGGTGTAGCGAAAGCCGAATTCCAGCCAATCCAGCGGTTGGAACATTACGTTGCCATGGGTGTAGGGCTTGGTCTGACTGAGATTGAAGCGCGCCGCACCGGCAGGCGCCATGCGCGCCGTGGGCGTTTGCAGCAGACCGATCTCGCCCCAGTCGCTGGCGGTCAGGCTGAGGTCTCGGGGCGTTGCGGAGGGGCGGACGGAGAGTGCTGTTGCGGCGCTATCCGTGGGTCTGAAAGAGGATGACGCGGAAGATGCGATGACGGGCACTGCGGCCCGGGGCTCGGGCTCCGCGCCCGCTGGAGGCAGGCTGGCCAGGATCTGGGCCACGTCCTTGGAGAGCGATTCCGGCAGGCCCGCCTGATCCGCAGGCGCCCAGATCCAGGCGCCTGGTGCGGGCTGGGGTTGCGCGGTGAGCGACCAGGGCGCAATGCCGGCTGTATGCACCCGACCTTCGGGCTGCACGATCCAGACGCGGCTGACACGGCTGGTCTCGACCCTGGGGCGCCCACCCGCGGGCTCGGACGATCGCGCCGTTGTGGATTCGCTCAAGCGACGGCAGGCGGTCACATAGTCCCCGGCATGGGCCCCGGATGTATGAGCCAGCACGCAGGGGGTGCCCTGCAGTCCCAGCACGCCTACCTGCGACAGGCCCGGATACCAACGCATCTGGTCGCCTGCGGCCAGAACGGGGTCTTCGGTCGGGCGTACCTGCAGCGCCCGCGCGAGGCTGCTCTGCAAGGGCACCCGTGCAGTCACGGCCTGGGCGGCCAGCCAGTCGGCAGCGGTTTGAGCGGTATTGGGCGCTTGGGCGCGTTGTCGCGCATGGCCTTCGAGGGCTTGCACTGTGCGCGCCTTCAAGCTCGCCTGCGGCGCGCGTTCGCGTTCGGGCATCCAGTGCGCCACGCCAGGCACCGGGGTCGGGCCCGCCACGCGCAGCAGCCAATCGCTGGCGCGTTCCCCGGGCTGGACTGCCTCGCTGGACTGCGCCTGCGCGGGGCTGCACAGCATCAGCATGGATCCAATCAGGATCAGCGCGCGGCTGCGAAAGGCCAGGGAGAGGCTGCGCAGAGGAGGTCTCATCGCTTGGCTTGCGCCTGGGCAGGTACGGGCCAGGGCTGAAGGCTCAGACAGAAGTCGGGCCGGACGCACTGATGGCTGAAGACCAGCTCGGTGCCACGCACGGCGAACCACTGGGTGAAATAGGGCCCAGCCGACCGGGCGGGCAAGCCCGCGGTCCACTGGGGGAGGGCCGTGCCCTGATTGGGGATCGCCGTGCCTTGAAGGTGGGCCTCTTCCTTGAACCAGCGCAAGGCTGGCTCTTTTTCCTGCGCACTCGCCGGCGCGGCCGAGGTGTTGCGCAGACGCCCAAAGACACTGCCTGGCACTTCGCTCGCAGGTACTTCGTGCACACGGGCCGAGAGCTTCAGACCTCGGGGGCCCGGGTCGCCGAGATCGATGATCTGTTCATGCGCGGCAGGTTCGCCCGATGCGCGTGCGGGCCGGGCCCCGGGGCTAGGCCAGGCTGGCAGGCCCTGAGGCCAGGCGGTATGCAGGCGATTGACGGCCAGCCCATGGGTCATGTGCAGTCGCCCTTGCGCCAGCTGCAGGGTTTCCTGGCTTGCTGAGTACCAGGTCTGCACGACGCCGGAGGCGTCGCGATCTTCATAGCCCAGTACCAGTAGCGCAGCAGGACCCTGCGGCCCCTGGACGCGCAGGTAGGCAAAGCGCGGGTCGAGTCGTGCGGTACGCACCACCGCATCGGCGTCGCTTTGCCAGACCAGACGCGCCATGTCGGATACCGACTGCGCCGGACCGGCGCAAGCGGAAACGAGCGTGCTCAGG
>JBEELY010000082.1:0-7007 GCA_041167925.1 Pseudomonadota bacterium
ATTGCCCCATGCCGCGCATGCCATCGATGGTGACCATGGGGCCATGGTCGGCGACGATCTTCACCGTCTGGTTCAACTGCAGCTCATTGGACTTGAACGACTTCACGTAGCGCGCCGCCATGCCGATGCCGTGAGAGTCATGGCCCGAACGATTGGCGAGCACAAGATGGTCAGCCGTGAGCTTGGCCTCGGTCGCGTTGCTGCCCGCGCGCTCCCAGAGCGTACGCATCCAGTGATGAACCTTGTCAGGGTGAATGAGGCGTTCGGCCATGCTTGTGTCTCCTTGTGGGGCAGGTGGCCATGATCTTAGCCTGTCATCGCAAGCCGCTATCCTTTGCGCCATGACTGAAGATCCTTTGTCCAAGCTCGCCGCACTCTGGCGGCCTGAACTGCTTTCTCCACAGACCCGCGCACTGTTTCGCGAGTTCGGCAGTGCTGTTGGGACATCGAGCCTGCTGGCCATCCTGGCGAGTTTGTGCATTGCCTGGGCGCTGGCGCGCTGGGCGGCACCGAGACTGATTTCTATAGAGCGGCATCCCCGCATCAGCGAATGGTTCTCCCGGGTGGCCTGGCCCATGCTGGCGGTGTGTCTGTTGGGCATTCTGCGAGGCATCGGTCTGCCGGAGTTCTCAGCGCATGTGCTGCAACTGGGCATGGAGCTGCTGCTTGCAGTGGTGCTGATCCGCACCTTGCTCCTGGTGCTGCGACAAACCTTCAGTGCGGCGTCAGGCTGGCTTGCGCCCTTTGAGCGCAGCCTGTCGATCCTGATCTGGATCGGTGTGGCCTTGCATGTACTGGGCGTCTTGCCTCTGCTCTTCGAGACCCTCGACAAGATCGCCATTCCCTTTGGCAAGAGCCGGCTGTCGCTGCTTCAGGTGATCGTCGGCCTGGCCACGCTTGCTGCGACCTCACTGCTGGCGCTGTGGGCAGGCAGTGCGCTCGATTCGCGACTGGCCAGCGCCGGAACGGTGCCTCAGGGCGCGCGGGCCGTGATTGCCCGCACCGCCAAGCCGGTCTTGCTGCTGCTTGCGCTGCTGATCGCCCTGCCGATTGTCGGCATCGACCTCACCATGCTGTCAGTGTTTGGCGGTGCGCTGGGCGTAGGTCTGGGCTTTGGCCTGCAGAAGATTGCCGCCAACTACATCTCGGGCTTCATCATCCTGTTCGATCAATCCATCGTCCCGGGGCGCCTGATCCGGGTCGACCGCTTTCGCGGCGTGGTGATGGACATCCGTACCCGCTACACCATCCTGAAGGGTCTGGATGGCGTGGAGTCGGTGGTACCCAATGAAATGCTCGTGAGTTCGGTGGTCGAGAGCGAGACCTTTACGGATACCGTGACCCGGGTGGCCTTGCCGGTGGGTGTGGCCTACGCCAGCGATGTGGAGCGGGCCATGCAGATCATGGTCGAGGCTGCACGGGATCAGGCCAGGGTGCTGAGTACGCCTGAACCGCGCGCCTTTCTGACCGGCTTCGGAGATTCAGGCATCAACCTCGAACTGGGGATCTGGATTCACGACCCGCAGATGGGCACGCTTGATCTGCGCTCTGAGATCAACCTGCAGATCCTGAAGCGCTTCAAGGAAGCGGGAATCGAGATTCCCTATCCGCAGCGCGAAGTCACGGTCAAGCGGGCTGCGCCTGCTCAGACCATGCGCACCTTGAGCTGACCCACGCCACTCACCGCGCCTTCCATGAGATCGCCCTTCACCACGGCACCCACGCCTTCAGGGGTGCCAGTGAAGATCAGATCGCCCGGCTCCAGTCGCCAGTAGCTCGAGAGATGCTCGATGGTCTCGGCGATATTCCAGATGAGCTTGGCCGTGGTGCTGGTCTGTTTCACCGTGCCGTTGACCGTAAGACTGATCTGAGCATCTGAAGGATTGCCGGCTTGTGCCGCGGGCACGATGGGCCCGATGGGCGCAGAGGCATCAAAGCCCTTGCCGATCTCCCAGGGGCGGCCTTGCTTCTTGGCCTCGTTTTGCAGATCCCGACGCGTCATGTCCAGGCCCACGGCATAGCCCCAGACATGCTTCATGGCATCAGCAGCCTTGATGTTGGCGCCGCCCGTGCCAATGGCAGCCACCAGCTCGATCTCGTAGTGCAGATTGCTCGTGCCCGGCGGGTAAGGCATCTGGCCTTCGCTGCCGTTGGCAACATACAGCACTGCATCGGCAGGCTTCATGAAAAAGAAGGGTGGCTCGCGACCGGTAAAGCCCATTTCCTTGGCGTGCTCTTCATAGTTGCGGCCTACGCAATAGATGCGTCGGACGGGCCACTGGCCGCCGCCGACAACAGGGATGAGCACGGGCGCCGGGGCGCTCACTACAGAATCAGCAGGCTGGGTCATGGCAGGGCTCTTTGAACGAAAGGGCTGCGAGTGCGTATGCCGGGAAATGTACGCCGGGAAATTATTCTTCAGGGATGAACTTTAGGGACACACCGTTGTTGCAAAAGCGTGTGCCTGTGGGGGCAGGACCGTCATTGAAGACATGCCCGTGATGCCCACCGCACTTGGCGCAGTGGTATTCGGTGCGAGGCATGAAGAGCTTGAAGTCGCGGGTCGTTTCAAACACTCCGGGCAAGGAGGTGTAAAAACTGGGCCAGCCGGAACCGCTGTCGTATTTCATGTCGCTGCTAAAAAGCGGCGTGCCGCAACCTGCGCAGGCATAGGTGCCCTTGCGCTTTTCATAATTGAGCGGGCTGGTGCCTGGCGCCTCGGTGCCTTCATGCCTGAGCACGGCATAGGCTTCGGGGTTGAGTTCGGAGCGCCACTCGGGGTCGGTTTTTTCGATCTTGTCGGTCATGATCAGTCTCTGTGGTGCCAGTTTCAGCGCTAGGTGACGTCAGACTCAGCGTGTAGCGCGCTTCATGTGGGCAAATTCGGCCACTTGGCGCCCAACGGTGGCGCAGGCTTCAAGGGCAGCGGGATCGGCTTCCTTGCCGTCGCCGCCCAGCGGCTTGTCGCGTGAATTGATGGTGGCCGAGTAGGGCGTGGGCCAGCCGCGCAGTGAATGCACCACGGCACGTAGCGAGGCGAGCGTGGAGCCCATGGCCTGCGCGCCTTCGGCGCACACAATGCAGCCCACCGCCCGGCCATCGAGATAAACGCGCACGTCCTGGCGCAGGTCTTCAGTGAAGTCGATGGCGTTCTTGACCAGCCCGGAAATTCCACCGTGATAGGCAGGCGTGGCAATGATCACGCCATCAGCACGCCGTAGCGCGTCAACCATGCTGGCCGCCTGCGGGCTGCGCTCGGGTCGCGCCGGGTCGTAGGGTTCAAGGGGCAGGGCGCCCGCGCCAAACAGCGCTGTCGTGCAGCCCGCCTGTTCAGCGGCCTGCAGGGCCGCCGCCAGGGCTTTTTCGGAGGTGGATCCGGCGCGCGTTGTACCGCCCAGGCCGACGATCAGAGGTTGTTCAGGCATCCGCCGATGCTAGCACGCGAGGTGTGCGTGACTCACAAACCCGTCTGAGCCAGTACCCCGCTACGGGCTGCATGGTCCAGGCAGCGTTGGGTGTCGATGACCCAGGGGCCATCGCGACGAACCGAGACCCTTACCGCGTCACCAGACCCAAGCGTGTGCAGACGATCTCCGTCGAAGGCCATCACACCGGGGCCCTCCAGCGTGCAGGACTCGCCGTCAGCGATTCGAACATGATCGCGAATCTGTACCGTGCCAAACAGGCCAGGCGAGAGCGGAATGTGCAGGGGCTTGCCGGCGGAATGAGTGTCACTGCTCGAAAGGCCGCCTGTGACGCCTGGGCCATCCTTGATCGCTGTGACCTCCGGCGTCGCCGGGCTCGTCGGCACGCACCGCACCAGCAAGCCACCCTCATCCTCAAACCCAACTGGCTGAAGAAACCCGCCCAGAGGTGACATGCCGACCGCCGCGGGCTCGGCCCGGGTGAGCACCACCGCCGCGATGCGGCCTGCATCAAAGGGCAGGGCATTGCCGGTATGGTCATCGCGTAGCAGTACGGCATCGATCACGGCCAGATCGGTCCAGCCCGGGCCCTGCACATGCAGCAGCTTGCAACGCTGCGCGGCATCGGTGAGTTTGACTGCACCCGTGGCGACCAGCCCGGTGGCCAGTCCGGCACAGGTGGCCTCCACCGAGACCGGAAAGACATTGTTGGTGCCCGTGGACAGGGGAAGCAGCGGCACCTCCGGCCAGGTGCGGGCGATGATGCGGTTGGTGCCGTCGCCGCCCAAAGACACAATGGCCGTACATCCTAAGGCGCGCGCACGTTGCACCACGGCCACCGTGTCAGCCGCGCTGTTGGTGATCGGCACCTCCAGCTCGGTCACGCGGGCCCGTAGCGGCATCCATTGCAGGGCGCTGCTTGCGATGCGGGCCGGTTCTTTCAGCACAAAGATGTCGGTCACGCCCGCCGCATCGAGTCCGGTAGCGATGCGGGCCACCCAGTCGCGCTTGGTCTCGTGCGTCATGGTCGAGGCGCGCGCGGCCAGCCTGCGCACATCCCGGCCCGAGGCCGGGTTGGCAAGAATAAGCACCTTCATGTCTGCATGGCTCGGCGAGGCCCGCGTGGCGGCTGGCGGTCAGTTGGCTTCAACGAGAGGGCTGCGCGATTTACTTCGCAACCTTGTCCTGGGTTTTTGTGTCGAAGTCGCTCGCGTCATGCCGCTCATGCAGCTGGCTTGCCGGATCGCCCTGCACCCGGTTGACCATGCGCCCCCGCTTGACTGCCGGACGTGCTCCGATCTGATCGGCCCAGCGAATGACATGGGTGTACTCATGCACCGAGAGAAACTCGGCGCCGCCATACAGCAGACCCTTGGCCAGCGCGCCATACCAGGGCCAGATGGCGATGTCGGCGATGGTGTAGGTGTCGCCCACCATGTACTGGTTCGAGGCCAGATGGCGGTCGAGGACATCGAGCTGGCGCTTGGTCTCCATCGCAAAGCGATCGATGGCGTATTCGATCTTGATGGGGGCATAGGCATAGAAGTGCCCAAAGCCACCGCCAAGATAGGGCGCGCTGCCCATCTGCCAGAAGAGCCAGGACAGGCAGGCCGCGCGCTCCTGGCCGCCAGCGGGCAGGAAGGCATTGAACTTCTCGGCGAGGTACATGAGGATGGCTGCCGACTCGAACACCCGCACTGGCGCTGAGCCACTGCGATCAAGCAGGGCCGGAATCTTGCTGTTGGGATTGATCGAGACAAAGTCGCTGCCGAATTGATCGCCCTCATTGATGCGGATCAGCCAGGCGTCGTATTCGGCGCCGCTGTGGCCCAGGGCCAGCAGCTCTTCGAGCATCACTGTCACCTTCACGCCATTGGGCGTGCCCAGCGAATACAGCTGCAGCGGGTGCTTGCCCACCGGCAGGGTCTTGTCCTGGGTGGCGCCGGCGATGGGTCGATTGATGTTGGCAAAGCGCCCGCCGCTGGCCTTGTTCCAGGTCCAGACCTTGGGCGGGGTGTAGGAGGATTCACTCATGCTCAGGCACTCCGGGTTGTGGTTTCGCCGGCCCGCACCGCATCGGCCATTTTCACCGGTGGCACCACCGGCGTGAGGCCCTGGGCCACGGTGGCCGGAATCAGTTCGATGAGTTGATCGACGGTAAAGAGCGAGCCGTCATTGGTGAGGGTCTTGAAATCCTCGCCATAGAAGTAGCTGTTGATGCGGCCTTTTTCTACATGGAAGACATGGCCGTTGATCATGTCAGCACCATCAGTGCACAGATAGGCCACCATGGGCGCGATGTGCTCGGGGCCACGGCCGGCAAAGAAGCGGTCGTACTGGTCCTGTGTGATCAGGCCGGCTTCGAGCTTGCGCTTCTGATTCGCAATGACCGCGTCGTTCATCATCATGCGCGTGTCGGCCGCCGGGCAGATCGCATTGCAGGTGATGCCGAACTTCGCGGTCTCCTTGGCGATCGATCGGGTCAGGCCGATGATGCCGGCCTTGGCAGCGGCGTAATTGCACTGACCGACCGAGCCCTTGAAGGCATCGGAAGAAAAATTGACGATACGTCCGTAGCCCTCGCGACGCATGTACTTGATGGCGTGATGCGACATGGCCCAGTGGCCTTTGAGGTGCACATTGATGACCGCATCGAAGTCATCTTCCGACATGTTCCAGATCATCTTCTCGCGCAGCATGCCGGCCACATTGATCAGGATGTCGATCTTGCCGAAGCTGTCCACGCATTGCGCCACCATGCGGCCCGCCTTCTGGTAGGCGGACACGCTGTCATAGTTGGCCAGAGCGGTGCCGCCGGCAGCACGGATTTCAGCCACAACATCATCGGCCGGACGCTCTTCGGTGGCTTCGCCGCCGCGCCCCACGCCAGGGTCATTCACGATCACGCTTGCGCCCTCGCGCGCCAGCAGCAGTGCCACATCCCGGCCAATGCCGCGTCCGGCGCCCGTGACGATGGCCGCCTTGCCTTGCAGGTGCATGGAAGTCTCCTTGAAAGGGGTCGTACCCGGTATCTACCGGGCACGTTTTTATCTTCGGGCAAGCGGCTCCGACTGCGGCCTTGCGGTTCACTGCCGCCGCAGTCGGGTGTTCAGCCCTTCTTCTTCTGGATCAGCAACGCGAGGATGGCCTCGAGATGTTGATCTGCCATCTGCCGCATTTCGTCGTCAGTGCGGTCCTGCACGGGGTGAGGAACGAACACATAAGCTGGATCGGTGCCGAGCGCGCGTGACTGCACGACCGCTGCATCGATGAACTCCGTGGTCGCAACACCTACCGAAGGAATACCGCTGGACTCGAGATCTGCCAGGTCATGCGTACAGCACGACGTGCAGGAGCCTCAGTCCGCCAGCCCTTCGATGACGACATCCACTTCACCCACGATCTGCTGTCGCAGCGGCACGGGTGCGGGTTTGGCCACAGTGGGCTTCATGTAGCGACGTACCTCGATGCCCCGGTCGCTGAGCAGCGACTCGAGCCGATCGAGAAAGACATCGCCACGGGGCTTTGAAATATCGAGCAGGCCGACTTTCAGTCCTTCGAGCTGTTCCGGTCGCGCCAGGC
>JBEELY010000280.1:0-3488 GCA_041167925.1 Pseudomonadota bacterium
TGCCGAAGTGGTGCTGCAGGGCGACTCCTACAGCGATGCCTACACGCATGCTTTGGCCCTGCAGGCTCGCGAAGGCCTGGTTTTTGTGCATCCCTTCGACGATCCGGATGTGATCGCCGGCCAGGGCACGATCGGCATGGAGATCCTTCGCCAGCACACAGGCCCGCTCGATGCCATCTTCATTGCCATCGGCGGCGGCGGGCTGGCCGCAGGCGTGGCCGCCTATGTCAAGGCGATTCGGCCCGAGGTCCGGCTGATCGGTGTGCAAACCGTCGACTCCGATGCCATGGCCCGGTCCATCGCGGCGGGTGAGCGTATCGAGCTCAAGGAGGTGGGCCTGTTCTCTGATGGCACGGCCGTCAAACTGGTCGGCGAAGAAACCTTCCGCCTGTGCCGTGAGCTGCTCGACGACATCGTGCTGGTGGATACCGATGCCGCCTGTGCCGCCATCAAGGACGTCTTCCAGGACACCCGATCCATTCTTGAACCCGCCGGTGCTCTTGCGGTAGCGGGCCTCAAGCTCTGGGCCGAACGCGAGCAGGTCCGTGGGCAGACGCTGGTGGCCATTGCCTGTGGCGCCAACATGAACTTCGATCGTCTGCGCTTTGTATCTGAGCGGGCCGAGATCGGCGAGCAGCGCGAAGCGGTGTTTGCCATCACGGTGCCCGAAGAGCGCGGCAGCTTCCGTCGGCTGTGCGGCCTGGTCGGGCCACACAATGTCACCGAATTCAACTATCGCATCTCTGATGCCGACGAGGCCCATGTCTTTGTCGGACTGCAGGTGGCCAACCGGGCCCAGGCCCGGGAGATCGCCCATCAGTTCACGACGGCGGGCTTTGCCACCCTCGATCTGACCGACGACGAGCTTGCCAAGCTGCACCTGCGGCATATGGTGGGAGGTCACTCACCCCTGGCTCGGGATGAGCGCCTGTACCAGTTCGAGTTTCCGGAACGGCCAGGAGCGCTCATGCGCTTTCTCACCGCGATGAACCCGGGCTGGAATATTTCGCTGTTTCATTACCGCAATCACGGTGCAGACTACGGCCGGATTCTGGTGGGGCTGCAGGTGCCAGAGTCTGGACGCCAGGAGTTTCAGGACTTCCTGCACGGCCTGGGCTATCCCTACTCCGACGAAACCGCGCATCCGGCTTACCGCCTGTTCCTGGCATCGCGCCGGGCCGTCACAAACGATTGACGTTTGCATTTGTCAATCTCTCCTGACATATTCTGCGTCTTATGCAACTCCTTGCCCTGGGCCTGAACCATCACACCGCGCCGCTGTCGCTGCGCGAGCAGGTGGCATTTCCGGGCGAGGCACTGCTCGAGGCGGTGGCTGACCTGCGTCGGCAACTCGCTCCAGTCGTGCCCGAGTCCGCCATTCTTTCCACCTGCAACCGCACCGAGATCTACTGCGCCACGCCCGAGCCTACCCAGGCCCGTGAGGCCATCGCCCACTGGATGGCCGACCGCAATGGCCTGGGCGGCACGCAGGGGCTGAACGAACATCTCTACGCGCTGCCCAACAACGAGGCCGTGCGGCATGCCTTCCGCGTGGCATCGGGGCTCGACTCCATGGTCCTGGGCGAGCCCCAGATCCTCGGCCAGATGAAAGACGCGGCCCGCGTCGCCCAGGAAGCCGAAACCCTGGGCACCCATCTGCATCAACTGTTTCAGCGCACCTTTGCCGTAGCCAAAGAAGTGCGCAGCCAGACCGAAATCGGCGCCCATTCGGTCTCGATGGCGGCGGCCGGCGTGCGGCTCGCCCAGCGCATCTTTGAAGATCTCAGCCAGACCTCCATCCTGTTCGTGGGGGCGGGCGAAATGATCGAGCTCGCAGCAGCCCATTTTTGCGCGCAGAACCCGCGTCAAGTCACGGTGGCCAACCGCACTGTCGAACGGGCACAAAGCCTGGCCGGTCGCATCCAGGGCCAGGCCATCCGGCTGTCCGAACTGCCAGAAAACCTCGCAGCACACGACATCGTCATTTCCTGCACGGCCAGTTCGCTGCCCATCATCGGTCTGGGCTTGGTCGAACGCGCACTCAAGGCCCGCCGGCGTCGCCCGATCTTCATGATCGACCTGGCCGTGCCTCGTGACATCGAAGCCGAAGTGGCACGCCTGGACGACGTCTTTCTTTACACCGTCGATGACCTGGGCCGCTTTGTGCAGACCGGCATCGAAAGCCGCCAGTTGGCCGTGGCGCAGGCCGAATCCATCATCGACGCCCGCGTCCATGCCTTTATGGACTGGCTGCAGTCGCGCCAGTCGGTGCCGGTGATCCGTTCGCTGCATGCCCGGGGCGACGCCATCCGGCAAGCCGAGCTCGAGCGGGCCCGGCGCATGCTGGCCCGGGGCGATGACCCCGACGCCGTGCTTGAAGCCCTGGCCAGCGGATTGACCGGCAAGTTCCTGCATGGCCCCACCGCCTTGCTGCAGCGGCACGGCTCGGAACAGCACCGGGTGAGCGATCTGATCGCACGCCTGCTGCCCGAAACGCCGTCTCACTGAGCGCCGCGCCTCAAGCGCGCTCATGCCGCCTGCCTTCCCCTGATCTCCCCGCTCCAGCACCACTCGCTGAACGCCTCGCGTCCATGAAGGACTCGCTGCTCGACAAACTCGCCAGCCTCGAAGAACGGTTCGAGGAGGTCGGCGCCCTGCTGGCCAGCGAGCACAGTGCGCGCGACATGGCGCAGTTCCGTCGTCTGCATCAGGAGCATGCCGAACTCGACGAACTGGTGCGTCACTTTGGACGCTGGAAGGCAGCGCGCGATGATCTCGAGGCAGCACGCCAGATGGACCGCGACCCTGAGCTGCGCGAGTTCGCTCGCGAGGAGGCCCTGCAGGCAGAGCAGCGCATGCAGACCGAGGCCAGTACGCTCGAGCGACTCCTGCTGCCACGAGACCCGGATGACCGCCGCAACGTCATCCTTGAAATCCGCGCGGGCACTGGCGGCGAAGAAAGCGCGCTCTTTGCCGGCGAACTGCTCCGGATGTACCTGCGCCACGCCGAGCGGCGCGGCTGGCGCTGTGAGTTGCTCTCGGCCAGTCCTTCGGATCTGGGCGGTTACCGCGAGGCCATCGTGCGCATCGAAGGCAATGCGGTCTACTCCGAACTCAAGTTCGAGTCAGGCGGGCATCGGGTACAGCGGGTGCCGCAGACCGAGTCGCAGGGCCGTATCCATACCTCGGCCTGCACGGTGGCCGTCATGCCCGAGCCCGATGAAGCCGCCGAAGTCAGCTTCTCGCCTGAAGAACTGCGCATTGATGTCTATCGGGCCTCCGGTGCCGGTGGGCAGCATGTCAACCGTACAGAGTCGGCGGTGCGGATCACCCACCTGCCCACCGGCCTGGTCGCCGAGTGTCAGGACGACCGGTCACAGCACCGCAACAAGGCCAAGGCGATGGCCGTGCTCGCGGCCCGTTTGCGCGAGAAGGAACGGAGCGAGCGCTTGGCCAAGGAATCGGCGACGCGAAAGGGCCTGGTCGGC